>CAIXUF010001184.1 GCA_903922535.1 Candidatus Hydrogenedentota bacterium | reverse complement strand
TGCAGAATCCAGAATCCAGTTTAGTCTGAACCTCTATGATCTTGTCCGTGTATGACAGCATCCATCCGGCATGCCGCAGGCGGCAACCTCGCATCTCCGTCACCCGGCCGTTTTTCCGAGACGCCGCACGCCTTCGGTGAATGGCGTGGCGCGGTTCTGCCGTTCGAGCTGAACATTGTCAATGAGAATGCCGCATCGCCCGCCGGACGCCTGGAAAGCGAAGCCCACCATTGGATTGGACACCTCGCCCGCCGTGTGCTGTCCGGGAATCACGGGGAATTCATAGCGGTGCCACGCCGAAGTGAGCGGCAGTGTGCAAAGCACATTGGCCATGTCGGTGTTGCCCACGGAAAGCGCCACCGACCCGCGCGGTTTTATCTCATACCCGGGGTCCTCGCAACGGGCCTCAAAGGACAGTGTGTAGGTCTCGCCGACGCGCATTCGGATGTCGTCCTTGTTGCCGTCGGCGTCGCGCACCGCATGAATCCAGACCGGCCGGAACGGGTCGCCGGCCGCCGCGTCCACCCGCAGCGCCCTCTTCCCCAGCCGCGCCAGGCCCGGGTCTTCCAGTGCCGCGTGCTGCGCCGTTGGAACGCTTCCCGTCGTATCCTCGAACCCGCCATCCTTGAGCAGATTCACCGTATCCCTGCCAATCGCCCAAAGCCCGACGCCCTGCGTTACCATCTGCGGCTGCGCCCCCATGGCCAGCAGGGCCGTGCGCTCCTCTTTCTTCAGCTTTGCCGCGGGTTCAGTGATTACCCAGAAGTTGCTGTCTTTGGCGAATTGCAGTTGGTCCGCCAACCCCTCCAGGGTCTGCGGACTGAACCAACGCAGGCTCGCGACGAGATCGCGCCGGCTGTTCCTCTCATCGTTCAGCAGGAATTGCAGTGTGTTGGTGGGACGAAACCCAAAGTATTCTTTCTGCACCGCCACTATGTCGCCGTAGTCCGCCCGGTGCGCAATCAGGTCCGCCCGCTCCCTCATATGCTCCGAACCGCCGCCCATTTGTGTGTTCATGCATTGCGCCAGCGGCGCGACACGAAACGCCATGAACAGTCCAAGCACGAGCACCAGCGCGACCGCCCTGAACCGTTGCCGTCCGGCACCCGGCATGCCCGCAACAGCCTGTCCGCCGGCGGCCAGCAGCACCGCCAGACCCACCATCTGAATGACAAAATAGCGGTCATACACGGGGTATTTCACCGTCTTGAAAAGGAGGGGCACATGGCATGCCAACAGTCCCGCGCAAAGAAGCAGAAGCCGACGGTCACGAAGCGCCAGGAACACAACCCCCAAACCGGCCAGGACAAGGTAGCCCGCCGTTTCAAAACTCCCCACCGCACCCAGATAGCTGCCCGTGACAAAATTCGCCCAGCGGGCGGAATTCAACTGAAAGTGCCTGCGCACCTTGTCAGAGGCGTCCTCTGTGCCAATGGCTTTCGGAGTGGGCGCATGCACGGAGGAAAGGGCCTGCCGGACCGCGTCCGGACCGCCCGCCGCCAGCGAAGGCAGCGCCGCCGCCGCCACGCCCGTCAGACACAGTGACGCCAGCAGGCCCACCCGAAACACCCGCCGGACAGGGATTACCCCGCGGTCGCAGAACAACAACCCGGCCAAAACCATGCATACCATGGCCAGCGGCGGCAAAAAGGAAAGATGGTTGAACGTGCCCAGGAAGACAACGGCAAAGAAGAGCGCAAGGTTGGTTACGGAGAACTTGTCCAGCAAGCGGCGGGCCACCATGACAAGCAGCATGCCGGAAAGAATAACGAAGGCATAGTAGCGCGCCTCGCGGCTGTACTTGACGTGCATGGGCAGCGTGGCCAAAAAGAGCGCGCCCGTTACGGCCGCGGCCAACCCGAATCTCCGCTTCATAAAGACAAACAGGAACGCTATGCACGCAAGCCCGAAAAGGAGATGCGGCAGCCGCGCCACCAGTTCATCGGCGACCACGGGAGAGCGAAAGGTGTCCACAGCCGCCTTGGTCACGAGCGGCATGAAACAGGTGACGTGTTCCGTATCTTGAACAGAACCGCGCAGCACCTCCACCCAGGGTTTTTCGGCCCAATTCAGCGAGTAGACTTCGTCCATCCACGGCGCGACGCCGAGCCCAGGCAACCGAAGCGCAAAGGCAAACAGCAGTATGGCCGACAGGATCAACGCCGTCCATGGAAAAGTGCGCGCGTTGTCCGGCGCGAATGAGCCAGTTCCGGTCAGCATGACACCCCTTTCCCGTTTGAAGAACAGGCAGACTCAGACCACAAAACGAATATAGTCCAATTCACCAGACGCTCACAAGTCACATCGGGCTTCCCATGGCAACGCCTCCGTTTCAGGGCTAGCCGCACACCGTTGTCCTTCACCGCGCGAAAGAAGGACCGACAGCCCAGAGCCGCAACGGGTATCACGGGAAACCGGGGCATCTATACCACTGGACAACCCTTTTGCCGCGAATCAGGGAGCCGTCCTCAGGCCTTCGGCATGCACGTGCCATTGGTCGTTCTGCGGGAAGCCGGGGGCGATTTCGGCGGGCGCGCCGTCCCAGCCGGCAGCCATGAACGCGGCCGCATAGAGCAAGCCTCCCGTGGAGGGGAAATAGGGCCAGGGTCCGCCGCCGATGGGGTAGCCGCGTTCATCAAAGCCGAAATTCTTGTGCAGCAGCAAGTCCACTGCGCGGTCGGTTTCACCCAGTCGGGCGGCAGTCATGGCGAGCATGGGGAAATCCCAGCCCCAGGTGTCCTTCCACTGCCAGCAGTCCATGACCTTGTCCAAGGTGCGTTTCATCGTGTCGCGGTCCACATCCGCGCCGGGCAGGATGCCGTAGATGCCGGCGACAGACGGGTGGTTGTGGTTCCACTTTGTGTAGCTGTCGGGCAGGTGCTCTTCGAGGAGGTAAACGCCGTCCTGAACGGGGAGGGGCGCGAGGCCGTGGAGCACCGCATCCCACTCGGGATTGCGGGGCAGGCCCTTGCGTTCATGCCATTGCTGGGCAATTTCCAGGGCGAAACGCCAATAGGCCAGCTCGAAGGCGGGATTGTAAACCTTGTCAGGATCGGTGGTTTCGGGAACGGTGTAGATGGGCGGGCCGAGCACGTAGCGGTCCGTGTCCTTTTCATGCACGGCGAAAGAGGCCATGAAGTCGGCGGTGTCCGTGACGATCTCGTCCCAGTCGTTGAGCGTGTTCCGGGAGGGATGGGCGCGGTAGTCGAGTTCGGCGAAGAAAATCGGGTGGGGCTGCTGCCAGATGAGCATGGCATGGATGGGATGGGGCGACTCGCGGCCGTCGGGGCCGGTGCACTTGGGCCAGCGGGCGCCTTTGTATCCCTGGCGCGCGGCCTTATCGCAGGCCGAGGGCAGGTCTTTGAGGTATATGCCAAGACTGCGCCTGAGCAGCGGCCAGCGGTCCCACAGCGCGTAGTGCGCGCCGTGCCACCAGTACATTTCCATGTGGAACTTGCCGTTCCAGCCGTTGTTGACCAGGCCGCTTTCCTGGGGCGGCAGGGAACCGGCACAATTGACCGCGCTGAGGTATTGGGACAGGACGATGCGGCGTTCGAGTTCTTTCGCGCGGGGATCTGCGCTGCCGGACAGGTCGATGGCTCCGCCCTGCTTCCAGAAACCCTGCCAGTACAGAGACGATGCGGCGTGGGTTGCCGCAAAAGTCGGAAGGGAACTGTCAGGAGGATTGGGGTCAAATTGGCATACGAATTCCAGACAATTCGACGCGCCCGCGGCAATAACGTAATGGTGCTTTTCGTCGGCCGCGGCAAACGTGGCACCGGCGTTCCATGAAACCGTGACACTGTACGTGTCCTCGTCGACGGTGCGCGCAAGAGACGCCTGATTCGGCCTGTCCTGGGTCATGACCGTCTGGTGGGCATCGGGCAGATTCCAGTTGCCGTAGCCGCCGAACTCCTTGAGGTCGGGATAGGGGAAGGCCAGTTCAACCTGGAGGCGCTGTTCGGCAATCAGCCGCGACTCAACCCGCACGGCAATGGCATCCTGGCCGGGATGGGCGCAGGTGACGACACTGACCGGACGGCCGTCGAGTTGAAAGTGGCTTTCCAGGATGCCGGTCCACAGGTTCAGTCTCTGGTGCGGATCGACGAGGTCGGAGGGTTTTATTGGGGCGGCATCTTTCCCGGCGCGGACGAGACGGAGCCGTCCCAAATTCAGGCGGTGCGGATTGGCGTAGAGCCATTTGCTGATGTCGTCGCCGGTGCCGGCCATGTATTCGACCGGACGGCCGCTGTACGTCTGTTTTGTGGTCCACTGGAAATCGGCCGGCGTTTTGCCTTCCGGCAGCGGGGAGCTGTGCCAGCCCCACTGCGACAGGGTGCAGCATTCTTCGACGGTCTGGAGACCGGTGAGGTCGGCGCTGAACGCGAACTCACCGTTGCCCACCTGAACGCGGCCCGGAGTGGTGAGATCGGGATTGTGGCGGGTCACGAGCGCCTGGCGGTCGATGGGCTGTTCGGCCGATTGCGCCGCGGTTGCGGCGGCGAGCGCGATACCGAGCAGGACACAGAACCGGAGAGGGTATAGGGTCTGGGGTCTGGGGTCTAGTGAAAGACAGACGTTGACAGGGGACAGGGAATTGGAGGCGCTCATGGGGGCTATTTTCCTTCCAGGGACACTTTGAACACATTTTCGCCGGGCTGCAGGTCGTAGCGCAAGAAGAGGAGTTCGCGGGGGAGTATCTTTCCGGCGATCAGGCCGGGGGCCTCGCCAATCTG
>CAIXUF010001183.1 GCA_903922535.1 Candidatus Hydrogenedentota bacterium | reverse complement strand
GCATCAGTCCACCCGAACGCGGCCCCACTCTCGCCGGTGCCGCCGGAGCAGGAGAACAGGCCGAAGAACTTCTTCTTCACGGCCGGATTCTGGTATTCAAAGCCGGCGAGCAGCACATCCTGCAGGCTCTTCGAAGTGTCGCTCACGGTCACATCAAGTTTGCCCGGACTGGGCAGACCGCCGGTCGGGAACGCCACCGTGATACTGGTGCCGTCGGCGCTGACCGCGAGCACCGGCATGAGCGTCTGGCCAAACTTGACCTGCGTGTTCGCAAGGCTGCCGAAATTCTCGCCCGCCACCTGCACCGGGAACACGTCCTTTGCGCCGCCGGACGGGCTGACCCCAGTCACCTTCGGCCTGCGCAGGGCGCTTCCGGTAATGATGCTGAACAGGTCGGAGCGGCTCACCTCCTCGCCGGTCGCGGGGTTGCGCACCAGCAGCACCACCGGCTCCTGCGGGACAACCCCCGACATCGTGCTGATGCTGATGCTGATCGCCGTGTCGCTCACCGAATTGACCGCCACGTCATAGCCGCTCATGACCACCACGGGGCTGGACCCAAAGTTGCTGCCATAAATGACGAGCGGGAAGCTTTCGCCGGACAGTGTCTGCGAGGGAAGCTGCCGCTCGGACGCATCCGTGATGACCAGGGATGTCGGACCGACCGGCCGCTGCCGTGCCTCGACAATCCCGGTGCGCAGCTTCTTGGAGCTGTGGCTGCGCAGCCAGTTGAAGCCGCTGTTGTCGTCGCGCACACCCGCCATGGCGCCGTCCATGAAGTAGCGCTTCTGCGCCTCCTTGAAGAAGGTGACAAACCCGACGCCGCGATCCGCCCACGGGAACTCGCGGAACTTCACGTAGTCGTTGCGGTCCTCTCCGGGCAGGCCGGCCCAGGTGTCCGGATCGGGTTCTGTGGGCGTGTTCGGCCCCCAGGACACGATGCCGGCGCGGAACTTGTCGCCCACCTGCATGCCCTGCGCGGCGCGCACCACCACGAAGAAGTCCGGACCGTAGTCGCTGTCGGAAATGACCGTGCCAAAGCCATCCTGCACCCACTGGCGATGGCGCGTCTGCGCGGCCTTCGGCTGCGGGAAATCATCCGTGCCGGGGGTCGAGAACACGAATTTGATCTGGATGTCCTCCGCCGTCTGGCCGGAGAAGCGCGGCGGCGCGTCAAGTGCAACCGGGATGTCGATGTCCGGATCAAAGATGCCGTTGCGGTTGTCCGGACTGTTGTCGTTGTCACGGTAGAGCGCCACGCCGCTGATGCGCTGGTCAATGTCCAGCGGCAGCAGGTCGGTCAGCGGGTTGAACGAACCGCCGTCCTTTTCGACATACAGCTCAACCTGCATCTCCTCCAGGAAGCTCGGATCCCGCACGAGACGCCACTTGCCGTTGCGCGGCGTGCCGCTCAGCAGCGTCAACTCGTCGGCCGCGTTGCCCGTGACCTCGTAGGTTTCATAGCCGGAGTCAACCAGCCAGTCGCCCTTGTACTGATCGGCGGTCCAGGCCGCGCCGGGCACACGGAACCCGCTGGCGAGACCAATGCCGCCGTCTCCGGAGGCCAGGGTCCCTTCGGGACGATTGGTGGCGGCGTCGATGCCGAGCACCGGAATGGCACCGCCGCCTATGTCGATGTCGGCATGGCGGTTGGTCATGTCAACGAGGCGCAGCGGGACGTTCGACTCAAGCATGTCCCAGCCGTAGAAGTCCTGCACCGGATCCTCGTCGGGGCTGCCCTTGACAAAGGCCGTGCTGCTGCTGTTCACCTGCGGGTAGAACTGAATTCCCGCCCTGCGTTTTTCTTCGGGGCGCGTGGGCAGTGTGGCGGGAACAAAGGCGCGGAACTTCTGGAACCGCTGCACCTTGTCCGAGGTGCTCACGGTGATGAACAGGTCGTCACCGGGGTGAACCAGGGTGGGATCAACCGCCTTCTCGGCCGCTCCCCCGCCGTTCAGCGGACCGATCACCTCCAGCGAACGGACGCCCGCCTTCTTTCTGCCCTCGCCGCCGTCCGCGCTCTTGCCGCTCACAGACACGGAGAAAGCGGAGCCGTCCTTCTGCGGAACGACCCAGTTGGCCTTCGGGAAGAGCGTGAGCACCCAGGCGCGGTCGGCGTCATCAACGATGCCGTCCCCGTTCATGTCGTCCGGTTTTCCGTCGCCGTCAAGGTCCACCAGTTCGGGCACGGACGACCACGACAGGTCGGTCACCGGAACGATCGTGTCGAGCAACGGAAGCACGCCTGCGTCCTGCTGGTACGCCGCCAGTTCCTGCGTGTTGAAGAAGACACCGTCCCGCCCGGTCCCGTCCGCAGCGCCGTCTTCCCACAACAGCACGCCCGAATTCAGACTCTGGTTGTCGTTGTTGTCCGGGTTGAGCGGTTTGAGAACGTCCGGCGTGAAGTCCGGCCCCCAAAAGGCCACGGAAATCTGGCTGACCGTCATCGGGCCGCCCGTGTTGTTGACATAGGGATCCGCGTCGCCAAGAAGGTTGATGCCCAGCATTGCCGTATGGAAGCTGTTGGCCTCCGTCTTCTGCGTGAGCAGGCGCGCCTTGCTGTTCTCGGGAGTCCACTGGCTCGCCCGCGGATACTCGCCAGGCTTCAGCTCCTTCGTCCAGGCACTTCTCAGGGGCAGCGTCGGCTGTTCAGGCGGCACCGGATAGGCGGCCGAACGGGGCCCCGCGGGCGGTGAATCGCCGTTGTCGGGATCCGTGTCGAAGAAGGGAACCGTCTCATAGGCATACTGGCCGATGCTGCCCGTCTCGTTGAAGAGCACCGTGGTGCTGGTAGTCCCCAATGGGAAGGTGGCCTGGCTGAACATGCGCCAGACAGTGACATCGACCGTATGCCCATTCTGGAACTTGGCCTGCTCGAGTCCGAGAGGATCAAGCCAATCGTCAAACCCGGTCCGCGGGCCGCCGAGAATCGGTGAGTATCCGCCAATGGTGATTGTCGTGTAGTCCAGCTGGCCCAGATTGCTCAGATCAACGGTCATTTTGTAGAACAGGTCCGTCTGGGACCGGTACGTGGACTGGGATTCGTAGGTCAGGACAAGGTCATGCACCTCCACGCCAACCTTGAGCGGCTTGGCGGAGTTCTGGTTCATGGTGCGCTGCGGCCACCACGGTTCGTACTTCAGCCAGCGCTTGTCGTTTTGCCACGGCGTCAGAGACGCTCCCGCTCCCGGAACGCCTTCGGCCGGGATCATGCTGTCAACCAGGATGCCGCCCGTCCTGGTGCCCGTCACGGGATCCTCCCGCCGCGGTTCGACAAACGCCCGGAAGTCCGCCCCCATGGCGATGCCGAGGCCGGTCGCTGCAAGCGACGCGTCCTTGTATCCGCTGTCCGTGCGGACGACGACGAAGTAATCCGGCGACCATTCGGAGTCGATTGAATACGAGCCATGATTGTCCGGGACGGGCTCTACGAACCCTTCCTTGGTGCCAAGGCTCATGACGTTGGACTCCTTGCGGTCACCGTCGATGAACCGCAGCGAGATCTTCCACCAGGGGTCGCCGCCGCCCGGCGGACGCGCGATGTACTCCCACGACGGCTTGGGCTCGCCCACCAGTTCCATGTCGGACGGCAGCATCGGGAAGTCGCCGTTGAACGTGATTCCCCCCTCTTTGTTCATCGTGGGCGGATCAAACACGCCGTTGTTGTTCGCGTCATACCACACCCACAATCCGTTGTAGGTGACATCCGGCGCAAAGGCCTCGCCGTCGATAATCGGCACGCCCCATGTTTCCGTAGTGATCGGCTTGAGCCCGTTGCGCGGGTCAAAGCCACCGTTGCCCGGAGGCCCGTAGGGATCGGCGCCGATGTCGGTCAGAATCACGTTCACCTCGCGCAACTGCGCCCCGCGGGCGTCCCAGTTGCCCTGTTCGAAGTGGACGGACCGGGTGCTGTGCACGTTGATTCCCAGCACCTGGCGCCAGTCGTCGATGGGCGTGAGCGTGCGGAGCTGCAGCAGGTCGCCGGCGACGAGCTGAAGCGTCTGGCCCACCGCGTTCCAGCGCGGCCGGGAGAATTCACCCAGCGGCATGTAAAGCATCTTCGGGTAGTTCCACGCGTTGGCCGATTCGGTCACGCTGGGCTTTCCGCCGACCGGAGCGCCGGTGAAGTCGTACACGCCGAACGAGGAACTGTAGTACTGCTTGTCCGCGAGCGTCTTCCCGCCGAAGAAGTCTGGATCATAGGTGTCGATGGGCTTGCCCTTGTCGTCCACGGGATAGGTGCCGGTGCTCGGGTCGATCATCTGGGCGTCAAGAATCTGAACGCCCATGGTCAACTGGCTGCGCCAGGTCGCCGAGGACCGCACCGCCACAATGTAGGAGTTGCCGTCAGGATAGACGCCGTCCACGGTGGGCGCCGCCTCCAGCAGGAACTGCGGTTTCAGCGGCGTGCCGTTGCCGACAAAGTCCATCTTGTAGACGATGCCGGAAAGTTCCTGCACGGCCGTAATCGTGCCGACCGGTTCGCCAAGGTAGTCCCACGAGAAGAGAAGCGTGTCCAAATAGGGATCCAGCACGCCGTCGACCGGACCCCAGACCAGCCCGCAGTCCGGGCAGATCGGCCCCTCCTTGAACACCGCGAACTCCAGCAGGTCGGTCGGATAGGGCGCGCCATGGTTTACGTACTTCAGGTCGGCGGAGGAACGCGAGTCGGGGCACAAATAGTAGGTCAGCGAGCGCAGGATGCGCGGCGCGGGGCTGTCCGGGGCGTAGCTCATCGTGAAGCGGAACAGTTGCACCCAGTCCGACAGGGGCACAATGCCCTCCTTGTCCTTGACCAGTGTCTTGAACTTGAGGCTCGCCTTGGGCGGTGTTGTCGTCCCGGTCTCGCCCTCGGTGCTCGTGCAGCCGACGCAGGGCAGCACGGTGATGTAGTTCACCCGCTTGCGCTGCTCGACAACGGTGCCGCTGCCGCACTGGAAGGTCGTTTCAAGCGTCACCGTGTAAATGCCGGGGGCCTTGTAGAGATGCACGGGGTTCTGCACGGTCGAGGTGGTGCCGTCACCGAAGTTCCAGGCCCACGAGAGCACCGTGCAGGAATCGCCGCCCACGGAACTGTCGGTGAACGTCACTATCAGGTCCGGCGTCGGCACGGCGGGCGTGATGGTGCCGATGACCGGATCGGCCGTAAAGTCGGCAAAGGGCGTGTCGACGATCTCGATGTAATCAACCTTGCGCGCCGTGTTGCTGATGTTGAACTGGTTCACCACGGTCACCTGCACCGTATACGGGCCGATGGCCGCATACTGGTGGATCGGGTTGATCTCGGTGGACGTGGCACCGTCGCCAAAACTCCACAGGACCGACGTGACCTGCGTCATGCCGAGCAGGGTGAACTTCACGTCCGTATTGATGCGCTGCCGTGTGGGCACGGCCACGAAATCCAACTGGGGCGGCTGCAGCGAGGTGATGGGCAGCGTCCGCGTGGCGAGCGCCGGGTTGGTGCGCACCCAGTTGCGCAGGGCGCGCGGGGTGTTGCCGTCCTGGCTGATGTCCTGGCTGCGATCCACGTCCTCGCGCGGCACCGTGCGGGCCTTCAGTTTGTCAAAGCCCCAGTAATAGATGGGCTGCGGATTCTGGAACAGCGTGATGTAGCCGATGGCCCGGCTGCCCCACGCAAACTCGGAGAACAGATCAAATTCATTCTGGTTCTGGCCCGGAAGCTGGCCGGAATTCAACGACACGGAGAAGTTGTCTGGATCGGGTTCACTGGGCGTGTTGGGGCCCCAGGACACGATGGCCGCCTGGAACTTGGTGCCGAGGGCCATATTGTTGGACGGGCGCACGACAACAAAGAAATCGGGGCCGAAATCAATGTCTCCGTTGGTCAATCCCGTCGTCTGCTGCACCCACTGCCGATTGCGCGTCTGGCTCTCGTACTTCACGGTGTCACGGCCGACAAGGTTGTCCGTGCCCGGCGTCGAGAACACGAATTTGACCTGGTTTTGGGGCTCGCCGCCGACGGTTCCCACAAGAATGGGCGGGGCATCCAGCCGCACGGGAAGGTCGATATACTCGGTCACATTGCCGTTGGCGTCGCGAATCGGGGGATCAAATACGCCGTTGTGGTTCTTCGGGCTTGCATCATTGTCCCGGTAAAGCGCCACGCCGCTGTACTGGCCGTTGTACGGATCCTCATAATTGAGCGCCAGCAGGTCGTTTTGCAGGTTGAAACCGCCGCCGTTGTAGTTGTAGAACTCGACCACCACCTGCTCGAGGAAGGTCGGATCCTTGACGACGAGCCAGGGTTTGTCCGTGCGCGGAACGCCCGCGCGCAGCGTCAACTGGCGGCCGCTGATTGCGGTGATCTCGTATCCCTCCATGCGGGCGTTGTTTACGTCGGCTTCCGAACCGTAGCCAATCAGATACAGACCGACCGTGTCACCGGTCCAGCCCTGGCCCTTGCTGTAATAAATGCTGCCCGCGGGAACCGTCACATCGGCGTCGGCCACGGTAAAGGTGCTCCCGACAGCCTGCGCCCCCACGCCGGCGCCCCGCGCGGCGATGTTTTCCGGGCGGTTCACGGAAGAGTCGATGCCCAGCACCGCCACCTCTTCGCCGCCCGGCTGGATCACCGGCGCAATGCCGGGCGGAACGATCATGCCGGGCGTCAGGTCGGTCACCTTGGTGTAGACGCTGGCCGGAAGCATGTCATGGCCGTAGAAATCCTGCACCGCGCCCTCTTCGGGGCTCGGCTTGCTGGCCGTGTCCACCACATGGTAGGCGTCCGGCAGCATCGTAATGCCGCCCTGCGCGCGCGAATCGGGGGTGCGCGCCGGCAGTATCGCCGGAACCATGGCGCGGAACTCGCTGAAGGCCTTCGCATCTTTGGAGGTGCGCACAACAATAAACAGGTCGTCGCCGGGGTTGCCGCCTGCCGGGTCCAGACTCTTTTCGGATCCCGATGCCAGATCCTCAAAGTCGAGCAGCGTCGGGGTCTTGGTCCAGAAGCTGGGCCACTTCGTTCCAAAGAACTTGTCCGCGGCACTCTTTGAACTCCCACCACCGTCCACACGGGCGTCACGGTAGGGAACTGTCCACGGGGCACGGGGGGTAAGAGTCAGCACCCAGGCGAGATCGGAAAGCCCGTCCCACTTGGCGCGCTCCGCGCTGGTGAGTTTGGCCACATCGGCCGCATCCGTCGGGTCCCCGAGAAACACCACGCCGTCGCCGCTGAGGTCGTCGGCCTTGTAATCACCGTCAAGGTCGATGGGCTCCGGCTTTTCCGTCCACTGCACCGAGTCGAGCGCGAGCGGAACGATGCGGTCGCGGAACAGCGGCGTCGGGGAGAGATCGCTGAAGATGGGTCCGTCAAACACGCCTTCAAAGCCCGCGTTGTAGCTGTTCTCGTAGAGCAGCACGCCGGAGGTGTACAACGCACCGTTCGGGTCAAGGGCGGCCAGTTGCGAGGGATCAAATTCCGGTCCCCAGAAGGCAACCGTCACGTTGCTCAGGGCGATCGGGCTGTAGGCGTTCACCGCCGGATCGTCGGTGCCGACCACGTTGATGCCCAGCATGGCAATGGGCTGGGAATCAGGCGCGATGTACTGTTTGAGCAGCCGGGCGGCCCAGGCGTTGCTCTTGTCCAGAAGGTTTTCGGGAGCCCAGTCCTCGATGCGCGGATAGGTGCCCCGCAGCAGGGTGTTCTCCACAATCTGCCACCGCCCGCGCGACACCGCGTTGGCCGGCCCTACGGGAACCTGGTACGGATACTTCGGCACGTTCGCCGGCGGCGCCAAATAGGCGCCTTGCCCGTGGCGCAAATGCAGCGTGTTGCCGTTGTTGGAGGCGATATAATAGCGGCCGCCCATACTGTCCACCAGCCACTTGCCGGCAAGATTGCCGGGCAGTGCCAGCGACGCCGGGAAGCGGATGTCGCTGACCACAAAGGCATAGTCGTCGTCTTCGTAGGCGGCCTCCGTGCTGCTGTCCGGAAGTCCGTAGTCGCCGTTCGGTTTGGCCCCTTCGCTGACCAGGTAGCATTGGCTGGTCTCGCCCCAGGCGATCACCGCATTGCCCCCCTGATAGCCCGACCAGGTGCTGTAGCGCGGCAGCGTCGGCGGCGGCGGCGGTTTCGGGAAGTAGGTCGAGCGTGGATCCTTGAGTTGGTCATCGATCGCGTCGCCCGCGACCTGGAAGGGCACCGTTTCAAAGGCGTACTGGATGTCCGTCAGGCTGTCGTCAGAAACCAGCCCCGCTTTGAAACTGGGGTTGACGCCCGGATTGTAGGCCGCCGGTGACCGCAGCTCATTCAGCCCGTAATAGCCGTACAGCAGCAGCGCTATATTGTCCACCGAGGTGTCAAACGGCACTGTCCCCATCGCCGGCAGCGGCGAGGGATTAGTCGGATCCACCACCAAGTTGTAGTCTATGAACGCAGGATCGGTCCAGATGCTCATCTCGCTTCGGTACAGTTTTCCGGCGTACTGCTTGTGACCGATGGCGGGACGGCCTTGAAGAAGATACTGGGTGGCTTCCCCGGTAAGGGGATTTAGTATGTTGAAATCAAAGAACCGGTACAGGTTCTGCCCAACCATGATGGGCGTGATCTTGCCGTAGCGGTTGTCCGTGCTGTAGGTCAGAACCAGATCATGCACCTCGTTGCCGCAGCGCAGGGGTTTCACCGTGTCCTGGTTCTGCATGCGCTCAGTCCACCAGGGGAAGGACGAATACTGCCCCGTGGGACAGGGGATGACGCCGGCCGGGCAGGCGGTCTGCCATATGTCATAGTCCTGCCACACCACCATGATGTTGGGCTGCTCACCCGTGTCGCCCTGAATGGCGTTTGAATCAGGGGTGGTCGCCGTCTTGGCTTCAATCTCTTTCAGGAGTTCAAACAACTGGCTGCGGAACAGCATGCCGCCGTCCCAATGGCCGCCGTTGCGAGGATTCCACCGGCGCGGCTCGATAAACACCCGCATGTCGGCGCCCAGCTTGATGCCAACGCCGTCACGCATGCCGGACACATCGGTGAAGCCGCTGTCCGCGCGCATGGTCACAAAATAGTCCGCCACGGTCGCATCTTTCACCGGATGCACCATGTATCCAAGCGGCGTGTCGTTGTTGTCCACGCGCCGACGGCCGCTGGTCGCCGGATTCATGTCTTTGCCGTTGAGGTATTCTCCCAGATCGATGCGAATCTTCCACCACGGGTCGCCGCCGCCCGGCGGGAACGGGACATACTCCCACTCGAAGTTGCCGGGGTTGACCAGGTGGTATTCCGAGGGGCCGGGCCGGCGCATGGGCACCATGGGATGGTCGACGAAGGTCACCCCCGTGGTGCCGTTGGGCGTGGGGGGATCAAACACACCATTGGCGTTGGTGTCATACCAGACCCAGGCGCCATTGAAGGCGTAATCCTCGCCGATGGCATTGTCGGCTCCCCCCTGCTGTTTCAGCGTGAAGGGGTCGAGGCCGTCTTTTGGATTAAAACCGCCGTTGCCCGGCACCCCATACGGGTCCCCGCCGATGTCCGTGAATACCAGGTTCAGTTCTATCGGCTGATCCCAGGACATGCCGTCGGCGTTGATCCCCAGCACGTTCACCCAGGATTCAACAGAGAAGAGCTGGCGCATGTCCATCAGTTCGCCGCCCACAAACTGGACCGTCTGGCTGGTCAGATCCCAGCGCGGACGGTAGAAGCCCGGCACCGGCGTGTACATGGTGACCGGATGGTTCCATTGGTTGAAGTTGTGGCCGGCGCCAGCGCCGCCCCGCGGGTCAAACACGTCGAAGACGGATATGTAGCCGCCGCCCGTGGAAGCAATGGTCTTTCCGGTGAAGAAGTCCGGATTGTAAGAGTCCACCATCTTCCCGGTTGCGTCCGTGGGCGCCGTCTGAATCCGCCACTTCTGCGCGGTGACATCAAAGAAATAGGGCTGCATCAGGGCTTTGTCGAGTGTGATGCCCAGGCTCGTCTGGCTCTTCCAGGACTGGGACATGCGCGCGCAAACGATGTACGAGTTGCCATTGCCCCCAGAATTGACCACCCAGTTGTCTTTCGGCACTTTGGGGCCGATGTCGCTAAAACCGGTGTCGACGCCCTGGGCCGTCCGGTATTGCCTTTCGTCCGAAAGCCGCTCGTTCAGCGGGAAATTGATGTTGGTGGCGTCCAGGGTCGGACTCAAATCGTACTCATTGTCGTCAATCTTGTAGACCAGTTTGGAGGTGCCGACACCCGTGGGCTGCGTGGCCGTGGGCATCTCGAGCGGGTAGCCGTGGCTGTCCCACCTGGCAAAAATCAGCGCGTTGCTGGCCAATGCCGCGGTCGGGTCATACAGGCTAAGCCGGGTCTGGACGTCGGCGTTGCTGCCGGGAAGGGCCTCATTTGAAAGCTTGAACAGGGCAAAGTCCCGGAACATGTCCTCGGTGCCGCCGCCGGTGATTTCAAAAATAAGCTTGGTCAGCACACGCGGCGCGGGCGTCCCATCCGGGTACTTCATGTTGAAACCGAACAGCGGCGTCCAGTCGCCGGCGGGAATCAGGGCCTGACCGGCCACGGTGTAGTCTTTCGCCTCAAAGCTCGCGGTGGGAATGTCGAAAACCTGCAAATACTCCTTGAAGATGAGGGGGCCGCAGGTCACCTCCGCGCCGTTCTGCAGGCAGGTCGCCTCGACAAACACATCATAAAAGCCCACCTTTTCCGAAGTGTCTGAGACCTGCGGCAGCGAAATCACGGCCGTCAGGGGCTGGGCTTGATTGACAGAGACGTTGTCGGCGTTGGGCTTGGCATACGTGAGGCTGTCCTGCTGCCAAAGCTTATAGGCGGCAATCGTGGTCGCCTTGTAATAGTAGGCGGCGCGGTTGACGCGAAGTTCGGCGCCCGATCCTGCGTCGAAGGCGGTGAGCCCCAGCGAGAACTGCGTGACTGGCTTTACCGGATTGGGCACGATGCTCAATTCCCAGTTCACCCCGCAACCGAGGAGGGCGCCCATCGCCGTGTTCTGTGTCAGCAGCGTGGAAAGCGCCGCGTTGTCGGCGGAAAACGCCACGTGCAGCCTTCCCGACGCATCTGTCCTGGCCGCCATGGATGCGTCCGGAATGTGCGTCTCCAGGAAGACAGCACCTCCAAGACCGATCGCCACGAGCCCCATCAGGGCCAACCCGACCATTCCGCCAAATCGCTTGCTCACAGTACCGTTCTCCCAAAAGCGAACCAGTCCGCAACGCCTGCATGGCGCCGCGGCAACCGGTAATGCCCCGTCACAAAATACACCATCTCGCGCCGCGCGGGACCGCGCGGCGCGACGCGAAAAACGACAAGAGTTTTCCCGGGACCGGAACGGTCACCGGGGGCAACTCCAAGCCGTTTCGTGACTGCCGACTGCTCGGACTTCATAGGGTTCCCCAACTATATGTCTCGATTTATAGCATAGCCGGAAGAAAGTGTCAATAGAGAAGTGTGTTAAAGTGTCCGGCTGTGTCCATCTCAGGCGGGAAACAGGTCACCTTTTCAGATGTTTTTTTCACATTATTTGTCAAGTAATCACTATTTGCCGCCGGGCACATCGCCGGTGTGTTGGAAGCCGCGCAGGGCTTCCCGGACATTTTGGACAAGTTCCTGCTTTACCCGGAAGACGCCTATCTTGCCGTCCACCATGGCAAAACGTTCCTGCGAATTGTCCGGCGTCACGCCTCCGATGCGCAGTTGCCCGTATCGGGTCTCCTGCCCTGTGGCGTCGGCGCGAACGGTCGCGTATAGGCTGAATACCGGCTTCACAAGTCCATATTTGTCAAGGTTCTGCGGGACGGTTTCGCTCTCCACCCGGGTTGCCATGAGGGGGCAAATGGCCGACAGGATTGCCTCGGCGTCAGACTGGTTGGCCAGTTCAACCGTCGTGGGTGCCGTGACCACCCACTGCCCATCGCGCTTCTCCACCACCATACCCTGGTTCTCAAACTGGAATTCCATGCGCGTCGCATTGGCCTGGTTGAACCGGAGCAGTTCGCGGGACCGGAAGCTGTCGCTCTTGGCCAGCAGCGCGTCCGCCGCAACGCCTTTGAGCGTCATGATGGCCCCGGTGTCCTGGGTGGCATAGTAAAGTCCAGGCTCCTTGACCGACGGGGCAATCCGGATTTGGGCCGTGTTTCCGTCCTCGTAGCGCAGGTCTATCGTCGTCTCAGGATTGTCCAGCCCAAATTCGGCGGGCTGGCCCACGGCAAAGGAATCACCCCGCATCTCCTTGAACACGGCCAGGTACCCGGAAACGGCGAACTGGTTGACATCCTGGAGCGCGGGCGCCTCCAGTTTCCATTCGCCCTTGTCGTCCTTGGCCAGCGTGAATGCATCCCCCCTGCCGTGGAATTCGATATGGTTGACATCGCTGACGCGCCGGGTCAACAGCCGCCGTTCCCGCCACTGCACCGGGGACTTGGGCAGCAGGGTCCACAATTGGCCGTCTATCTGGAACACGGCGTCCTGTCCCACATGCTGGACGTACAGCCCGCCCTTGTCGCCCTTCTCCTCCAGCCGCCCGATCAGAATTGTCTGCGCCTTGCCGCCACGGTCGTCCACCGCAGTGATGCGCGCGCGGGCCGGCTTGAGGCCGTAGTCGGACAGGTTCTCCGGTTTGTCGACAAAGTTGCGCCCCGTCGCAAACTGCACTTCCTTCACGAACGCGTCGATGGTCTCCTGGTTGGCCGGCGCCTCGAAGGGGGCAACCATGCGCCAGGGTGACTTGGGATTTTCGCGGACCACGCGAATCACGACGGACTCTTCGCCCACGGCGGGCGGATTCTCGGGCACCGGCCGGTCGCTGGGAAGTTCGCCGGTCCAAATCCACGCGAACTGCAGCTCGTTGATGTTGGCATCCCGATCGTCCACGACGTAACTGTGCCGCAGAGCGTCCAGTGTGCGGTTCATCTCAAAAAAGGCGTCTGTGCTGAGGAGGAAAAGGGGGCCGTTCCCCAGGCGCGCATAACGGTAGCGCTGGGTCGGCTCCACATCGCCCACAAAAATCTTCACCGGCTCGGCACCCTCCACCCGGGCTTCGACGGAGAGCTGGGGCACATCGAGCCCGTACTGTTTGAGGTCGCCCGGGTTCTCGGTCACGGTGCGTTCATTGTTCAAACCCGCGAACTTTTCCGCCACCCGGTTCCAGAGAAGCTGCAGCGGGCGGATGGTGGCATTGGGTTCGGTGATGCGCCAAGGCCCGCCCGCGTCGCGCTCGGCCGCCACGGGGATGCCGTTCACCGGATGGATGGTCAGTGCCCGCACTGCGTCGGGTTTGAATTGAAACAGCATCCTGCTTTGCTGCGCCACAGTCACGCGGCGCGCGCCCAGGTGCTCCATGCCCCAGTAGGCCGCACACAGCGCCGCAAGCAGCACGACGAGCGCAAGCGTTGAGCGCAGTCTCATTGGTATTTCCTCCGGAACAGGAAGACCACGGCGCCGACCGCCGCCACAATCTGCAGCATGAGCATCACGCCGACCCATGCGGCGGTGCGGCGCTGGTCGTCGGTGAGGACGAGCGGCACCGCCTCATGGCCCGTCGGCCGGATGGCGATCAGATCCTCGCTTTCATTCATCCACGCAAAAACATTGAGCACAAAATTGAGGTTGCCCGGCACCACCACCTGCGTGTTCGAGGTGAAATCCGAGTCGCCCACCACCACCACCCGGGTGTCCGTGCGGCCCTTGGGGCTGCCGATGACGGGCACCTTCTCGGTGACGGCGACGGCGACCGGAATCGGCCCCTTGCGCTCGCCCTCGTTGAGCCGCGCCTTTCCCGTGGTCATCAGTTTTTCCGTGTCCGTTTCCGCCCAAAAATCGGGCGTGCTGCGGAGCAGTTCCGCGCCGACAATGCCCTCGGGCAGCTTCTCCGCAAGCCCGACGCTGCGCACGGCCTTGAGCAGCACAGTCTGATCAAAGTTGCGGGTGATCGGATGCCCGGCGTTGAAGCAGCCGTGGAACTGCATGAACCCCTCTTCGGTCTTCTCGAAGGGCCGCGCGTCGTTGGTCAGTTCAAGCTGCCAGATGTTGTCGGACTTGTCGGTGATGACGATGTCGCTGCCCACCTTGACGCCGAAACGCTTCTCCAGCCAGGGCCGCAACTGCTCCCCGCCGCCGTAGCCGGGCGTGACGCTGCGCCACGGGTCCACAAGCACCAGCAGCCGCCCGCCCGCGGAGACATACTTGTCTATCGCCTCCATTTCCAGCGGGTGCAAATCTGTTTTCAGGTTGTCGATGACCAGCACGTCGCAGTCGGCCGGCACCTGGGGATCGGAAATCTTGATGCCCAGCCGGTCCACCTGGTAGGACTCGCCGCCCAGCAGCTTGGTGAACATCGCCGCGCCGTCCTCGCCCTTGTCGTCCTGGACGTCGCGCTCCTTGTGTCCGGTCAGGAAATACACCTTGGGCTGCGCGGCGCGCAGCACATTGATGAGCGCGTTGGTGAACTCGCGCTCCTCCAGACGGGGGCTCCCGCCGCTGAGCAGGATCACCCGCTGCCTGCCGCCGGACTTGACGACCACGGTGCCCTGCACCGAGGCGTGGGTGATCCCCATCGTCTCCAGGCGCGACCGGTCAATGGTCGGATCCAGTTCCTCAATCTTGATCTGATCGGTGTACTGCCGGCACTGGTCCAGGAAACGCCGCGTCTTTTCGCGGGCAATCACCACCAGCTCGTCGTCCACGCGCAGAAAAAAGCAGGTCACCTCCACGGGCGCGTTGATATTGCGCAGCACCTGCTGTGTCAGGGGTGACAGTTCACGGCGCCCCTCCCGGGTGAGATCCCAGGTCGCCTTCCAAGACTGGAGGAACATGTAAAGCACCACGCAGATGCCCAGAAAAACCACCGACGAGATGACCGCGTTGAGTCCGCCGACGGTGCGCCCCTCCAGCGCGCCCGGACGGGCCACCGACAGCAGCACCCCCGCCAGCCACGCCAAACCCAGCACAAACCCGCCGGCCAGCGGAATGAGCACCGACAGGTCGAAGATATTCTCGGTCCAAAAAAGCAGGTTGCATGCGGCCGCCACAAGCAGCAGCGCACCCAGTCCGGTCCAGCGCCGCCAGGTCTTCATGACTTGCCCCTCCAATGGCGGCTCTCCAGCGCGCGGAACGTCAGAAACAGGAAGAACGCGGTGAACAGCAGGTAATAGCCCACATCCTTGGGCGTGACCACGCCCAGGGCCATGTCCTTGGCGTGCGCGTCCAGCGGCAGTTCCATCACGAGGCCGCGAAACAGTGCATACACGCCGCCCAGCGCGCCCCGCACCATCTCCGGCCACGCTTCGGGCGTGGGATTGGCCTTCGGCAGTTTTTCGCCGATGTTGCCCACCACGTACATCACCAGGTTGACGCCGAAGGTGAGCGTGCCGGAGGTAATCTGGCTGCGCGTCACCGCCGACACGAACAGGCCCATGGACAGGAAGGCCATGCCCATGAGCACAACGGTCAGCACACCAAACGCCAGCATCGCCGGCTCCAGCGGGGCAAAACGCCCCACCACCGCCAGATGCACCGCTATGACGCACATCATCACCAGCAGCAGCCCCACCGAGGCCAGGTACTTGCCGAAAACAATCTCGCGGTCGCGCAGCGGATAGGTCAGCAGCAGTTCAATGGTGCCCCGGTGCCGCTCCTCGGCCAGCAGCCGCATCGTCATCAGCGGCGACAGGAACATGATGAGGATGCCATTAAACACGAGATAGGGGCTCAGGAAGGTCTCGCCGAAATTGGGCACCGAGGTGTACCCGTAGGCGGCGGGGTCAACCGACATCTTTGAATAGGTCAGGAGGGAAAGCACGAACGCGAGCCCTGAAATAAGGGCAAACACCCCGACGACCACGTACCCGATGGGGGTGGTGAAGAAACTCAAGAACTCCCGTTTGCAGACGGCCCAGGTGTTTTTCATGCGTCCGCCCCCCCGGCCGCGACGGCGTCCACAAACGCCTGGTCTTTGGCAACCACCTCCATGAAAACCTCCTCCAGCGAACGGCTCCCGGCCCGCGTGAGGTTCTCCATGGTGTCCTCGGCGGCAATGCGGCCCTGGTTGATGATGATCACCCGGTCGCACACCATGCTCACTTCGGGAAGAATGTGGGTGCTCAGCAGCACCGTGTGTTCCCGGCCCAGTTCGCGGATCATATGGCGAATCTCGACTATCTGGCGCGGGTCAAGACCGACCGTCGGCTCGTCGAGCACGAGCACCGGCGGACTGCCCACCAGCGCCTGCGCCAGGCCGACACGCTGCCGGTAGCCTTTGGACAGATGGCCGATAATCCGGTTTGTCTGGGAGGTCAGGCCGCAGCGCTCCATCACCCGGTTCACCTCCGCCCGGCGTTTCGAGCGGCCGATGCCCTTCACCTCCGCCACGTAGGACAGGAACGCGCGCACCACCATCTCTTCATACAGCGGCACGTTTTCGGGCAGATAGCCCACACGCCGCTTCACCTCGATGGGATGCTCATGCACCTCAAAGCCGTCCACCTTGGCGGCACCCTTCGATGCGGGGGCAAAGCCCGTGAGCACGCGCATGGTCGTGCTCTTCCCGGCACCGTTGGGCCCGAGGAACCCCATAATCTCGCCCTTCCCGACATGAAAACTCACGTCATCAATGGCGGCTATGGAGCCGTAATATTTTGTAAGGCCGTCCACGTCAATCATTGAACATGCTCCGGCATAGCCCAAGCCCGCCGTTTTCAGCAAGCCATTTTATAACGCTGCATCAGCTTGGAAAGGCAACCCCCATTACCCGGCGGAAGCCAGACAAACTTCCGTCCTCAGCTGACATGGTTGCCGTGTCCGGAGGCTCCAAGACACAACCACGATATGTAGTGTATGAAGAACGGACGGGGAAATCAAAAAGAAGACTGGGTGTTACGAAGGCCGGCACGCCTGCAATCGCTGTGATGATGCTCTTGGACGATTTCAGTTCTACGGCTGAGTTTTGGCTTCACGTGAGACAAGAAATCCCATTTTGTCCCGGGGAACACCTGGAAAGGCCTCCAGAAGAGCGTTCCAGTCGTCCTGGAATTCGGCGGACCTCTCCAATGGAACCATGAGGAGTTGAAGAACAGCGATGAATGCCGCCAACTTGGTTGGATTCGACACTTCCTCTTTGAGCGCCGTGGGCAATTTGGGACTAATCGTGAAGTTCCTGTTCCAGATGCGACTATGGTGGGCGCAGAGATTTCTAAGAACGGACAGGGCATGCATCCAAGATTCCAAATAGTATGGTCTTGTGCCGAAATGGCGCGCCACAGCCTTTCTTGCATTATTGTCGGCAAGATGCTCGAAGACCTTTGACCAAGTCCCGATGGACAAGATTTCACTCATCATCCACGCGGGAGGCAGGGCTGGAGAATCATATTTGGCACGGTAACTCTGAATGAACACCTCATCCGTGCGTCTGTTGTATTCCCTTTCGCAATCATCCCAGAGTCGCCCAAAATGAAACCGGTTGTCATACATGTGCGGATTGAGATACCAATGCGGGTCGCCGGTAAGCATGGAGAGTTCATAACAGAGAGCTGCACGGAAGGCGACTTCCACCGGTTCGATGAATCGGAAGAGCAATGCCCGAAGCCGCGTGTCAAACTCATAGAGGCTGACGACAGCGGCAAAATCGGTTCCCGGTCTAAACTGATGCGTGCGCAGTCCGTTCTCAAACTCTTCAAAGTGCAGAGCATAGCCCGTGAATCGGTAGTAGTTGAGGCGAAGCAGCACACTTTCCGCCCGTTCTTGATCCGTGACCTGCATGCCCCTGCCCTTCAGCAAGGACACTTGGTCCGCCAAGGACTTTGGCGGTTTATCAAAGGTGATCTTGTCCATGCGCAAAACTCTTGGGTTCGGAAGAACCCCTTTGTCAACGGAAAGACATCCCATCCCACACAATGACCCGCAATAAGAAGACCCACCCTGGTTCGCAGTTTCTCCGTGAGGAGTCCGAGGCGTGGTGGGCTCTGTTGTATTTAGTATAACACGGACCCATGGAATTTCAGCAAACGAATCTACACTTGCACAACCCCTTACGCTACAGCATGTTACCACCCATAATGTTGACCCATCGAATAGTGCCCTGCGCCCGAGCGCTTCAACCTGTCCACCCCAAGAATGGCACATCTTTCATGGTTTGGGCACCAACTGCGTATCACACGGCTGGATCAATGCAACCTGTAGAGCGACAAATCATAAGCCTGCATTGAAGACGATTCGATTGTTTCACCGTTCACTTTGCAATTCATGACGTTGAAAGAGGGTCTCGCCGGGACTAGAATGCCCTCCATAAATAGGCTTGGCGCGCCAATGGCACCAAAGACAACCTGAGGCCAACCTATTGGAAGCGAGTAACCATGCCGATGAAATCACTGTGCCTGTTCACGGTCCTTCTCTGCGCGGCAGGATGGTCTGGCGCGGATAACACCATGCCGCGCGCGGTACAACTGCCGATGGAGACCGTCTGGAAGCATGCGGACCCCGTCGCGCTGGAGGTCGGCGATAAGCCGTTGCCTGAAACGCTGGCCCTGCCCGCAATCACCGTTTCGTCGAACCAAGCCGTCGTGCTGCGTTTTCAGGCGCGGCTGGAATGGCCCGCGCCGGGCGGTTGGAACAATTACCTTGCCGTCACGCTCAATGGCACTTCCGTTGCAGGCGGCAATACCCCAGAGGGTGTGCCGCGCCTGCTGAACCGCCGCACAACCTTCCGAACCTCCTCGCCCAAGTGGCCCACGGTGCCGGTGATGGAGCCGCGCAATGGGATGGACTGCCTGAATGTCTTCTTTGGCCCGGCAGACACGCCGCCCGATCAACAGGTGCTCAGCGACCGCGATGAAGGGTATTGGTATCTGCTCGACGTGAGCGATGCGGTGCATGCGGACGGCGCGAATGAACTTGTCCTGACGAATACTGCGCTGGCGGCATATTGGCAGAACAAGGTGCCGGAAGGCATGAAACTGGTCGTAAGCGACCTTGCGTTGGGTAAGGTTGCGCGGGCAGAACTGGAACGGCTCCGGAACGTGTCTCTCGTGCAACGCGCACCCCAACCCGGCTCGACCCTGCCCGGCGAGGGTGCGGAAGTGGTGGTGGCCGCGGGCGGCGGCATCCAGGTCGTTGCGGGCGGCGATCGGTTCTATCTGGAGTCCTCCTTCTCCTTCCCCGGCGACGGGGCACCGGGCCATGTGCTGCTGCCCTGCGCAACCGTCGAACATCCGCCGGTGGTGGCGCAAATCCACGGAGGCGTAATCGTGCAGGCCGACTGTGACGCCTACGCGCTGCGGCGCACCGTAACGCGCGAGGGTGCCCGTATTGAGGTGACAGACACGCTCACCAACAAGACGCCCGATGTGCTGGGAGTAATCGTGGAGCACCATGCCATTGCGGACGGCTGGCCGGGACGCACCGTGCTGAGCGGGCTGGACGGCATCGCGCAGTCGCCCGGCGCAACGCCGGAAAACCCGACCGTGTTTCTCGCGCTCAAATCCGCCGGGCTGGGCATGGTGGCCGAGGACGACGCGCTGCGCTTACAGTTCTACAGCCGCGCCGAGGAAAACACGGCGGTCTTCGGCACGGAGAATCTCGACATCGCGCCGGGCGAAAGCTATGCCGTGCGCTGGGGAATCTATCCGGGCTCGGCGGACTACTTTGATTTTGTCAACGCCGTGCGGCGCGACTGGGACGTGAACTTCACCGTCGATGGCCCCTGGGATTTCTTCGACGTGACGCGGCTTGCCACGCCGGAAGGCAGGGATGCGGCGAAGGCACTGCTGGAGCGCAAAAAACTCAAGTACTTCGCGCTGTCGCCGTGGTTTGAGTATTACAACTACTGGGGAAACACCCGCGACTCGTACAAGAAGCTCATGGACGACGCGCGGGCCTTTCTGCGGACTATTGTGCACGACGCCAAGTTCATGGCCTGTGTGGAAACGAATCTGACGCCAATGCCGCTGAGCTTCTTCGGAGACGCGCTGCCCAAGACAGGATTTCCGATCGGCCGCGAAAACGGCGGCAAGTACGGCCAGGCCACCGTGCCCGCGATGAATGATCTGCTCAACGCGACGGAATGGCGCGACTCGCTCCAGCGCAATGCCGAGGGCATGGCGCTGGTGGACGGCTGGTATGTGCAGTTCTACCACGACCCGCCCGCGTTGGATCTGATGGTTTATCCCGAGTACCACCCCGAAGGCGCATCCGCGTCACAGGTGCCGCCCTGGGCGGAAGGCAAAACGCCCTATGCCAACCATCGCTTCAAGCACGGGCTTGAACAATTCCAGTGGCTGCTCGACGACCTGGGCTTTGACGGGCTGTACATCGACCAGTTCAGCCTGGCCTTCAACACGGGCGACATCCGCTATTCGCTCGACCGCTGGGACGGACGCACCGTAAAGATTGGCCCCGACGGCAGGGTGACGGCAAAAATGACCGACCTTGGGCTGGTGGGCGGCGAGGCGCGCAGGGCATGGGTCAACTTCGCGCTGGACCGGGGCAAGGCAGTGGTCGCAAACACGCTCCCGGCGGTGCGGTGCGAGCAGAACCTGCACGCCGCGCGCTTCATGGAAACCCAGGGCTACGAGCCCGTCAGCGGCGGCGAAATCCCCTATCAGCCCACGCTGGCCAAAGGACAACTGGGCTCACCCGTCGGTCTGGGCCATTCCTTTCCCTCCGGGGGCACGGGCGAATTCTTCATGCGCACGCTTGCCGCGCATCTGCGTTTCGGCATGCTCTATTATTACTACGCCACCGAATTCCCCGCCGACGGTGAACGGGGCGGCGAGTTCGGTCCCGTCAACCACATGTTCCCCTTCACGCCGGTGGAACTGCACCAGGGCTGGGTGCTCGGCAAGGAACGGCTCATCACCTGCGTCTCCGGAACCTTTCCCTGGAACAATGCAGCCAAGCCCAAAGTGTTCCAATTCGATGACCGCGGGCGCGACAAGCCTTCCGACGCCGTCATCGGCGGGGAACCGGGCAAATGGCGGGTCACGCTGCATCTGCGCGACTGGCATGAGGCGGCCGTGGCGGAAATGGAATAACGCGAAGTGTTGCCGGCGACCACGCTGCCGCGATCAGGAAAACACGCCCACAAGGGCAAAGCCAATACCGACAACACAGGTGACGACCGAAAAAACCCAGAACGATTTCCGGCCCAGCAGGGCGCTCATGGCGGACAGAGCAATGGCAATCTGGAGAAAGGTGACGCCCATGGCCGACCGGTGGTGTTTCTCGAACAGTTCGCTGGAAAGATCGTTGGCCTCCTGGACCTGGTGCTCCAATTCCTCGGCCTTGGCCTTGATTTCCTCCTGCTGTCCGCCGTAGCGTTCCGCCTCCTTCTTTTGCTTCTCATCGTTGCTCAGGCCGGCGAAGCCCTCCGCGAGGTTCTTCTTCACTCCCTTGGCCTGGTAGTAACTCCACTGGTCGGACGCCTTGCTTTGCAGGAGCACCGCATTGTTCTTTTCCAGCAGCGCCCGGTCGGCATAATACCCCGACACCAGCGAGATCACCGCGGCAACGACGGCAATGAGCGCGGTGGTCAGCGCAAGCCAAGTGCGCCATTCCCCCGCCGCCTCTTCCAGCTTTTCAAACTGTTCCCGGATCTCATGAGGGTCGAATTCTTCTGCCATAACCTGTCTTCCTTCTTTCTGGCACCCATTAGAGCGACACACGGCCCCACGAATCAAGAACGGAGAACAACCGCGTCCCGGGTGATCGTGCAGTTTGGGAACACCCCGGCAATGGCACTATAATCCATTCCAGAGGGTTTTGACAGGCGAATTATACCAGGAGGGGCATTTCATGCCTACCGAGACAAGTTCGCGCCTGCCCGCATGGGCATGGCGCGTGTTCATGGCTTTGCTTCTAATTGCGGGCGCGCTGGTGTCGATTTACGGGCACGTCCCGCCCGTACCGCTGAACGCCAAGGCGCCGGCCGCGATGTTCTCGGCGGAACGCGCCATGGCGCATGTGCGGGCCGTCGCGCAGGAGCCGCACCCGGCGGGCACACCCGCGGCGGAACGGGCGCTTCAGTATATCGCCGACCAAATCCGGGCAATGGGCCAGGAACCGGTCATCCGCGAATTGGTCTCCCACCGGGGCCCCGGCGAGATGTCCTCGGTGCGCAATGTCATGGCGCGCCTGCACGGCACGGCCGGCCCCGAGACGGGCGCGGTGGTGCTCCTGGCGCACTATGACAGCGTGTCCTTCGGTCCGGGCGCGTCCGACGACGGCGCGGGCGTGGCCGCACTGCTCGAAACGATGCGGGCGCTGCTGGCCGGCCCGCCGCTGAAGAACGACATCATCTTCCTGTTCACCGACGGTGAGGAGGGCCGAATTCATGACCATGCCGGACTGCGCGGCGCGTGGGCTTTTGTGAACGAGGACCCCTGGGCAAAGGATGTGCGCGTGGCGGTCAATGTGGACTGCCGCGGCACGCACGGCCCCTCCTACCTGTACGAGACAAGCCTGCCCAACCAGTGGCTGATCCGCCAGTTCAACTTCTCCGGTGCCCGGCGTCCTGTGGCGACCTCGGTCACGGCCGAAGTCTACCGGAGCATGCCGTTGGGAAGCGACCTGACCGTGTTCCTGGACAAGGGCATTCCGGGCGTGAACTTTGCTTTCGCGAACGGCCTGGCCCGCTACCACACGGCACTGGACACGCCGGAACACCTCTCGCCGCGCAGCCTCCAGCATCACGGCGAAAACGCGCTGGGCATGGCCCGCCGGCTCGGCAATGCGCCGCTGGAAAAGGCCAAGGGGGGCGGCACCAGCGTGTACTTCAATCTTCCGGGCATCCGCATGGTCCAGTATTCCACGGCCTGGCTGCCCGCGATGTGCGGCATTGGCATTGGCCTGTTCCTGCTGGGCGTCATCGCCGGCCTGCTGCGTGGCCGCCTGCAATTCGGGGGCATGCTCTCCGGCCTGTGGCTGTGGCTGGCATGCGCGATCATTTGCTCGGCCCTGGGCGGGCTG
The DNA here is from genome assembly GCA_903922535.1 of Candidatus Hydrogenedentota bacterium. Next base: position 451 of record CAIXUF010001183.1, on the reverse strand, counting down.
GTCTTCTGGCTGGCCTACCGCGCGCGGGATTTCTACTTCGTCTACAACTCCGGGCCGTGGACACTGGCCGTGCTGCTGGCGACCGGTGCCGTGTTCTTCCTGGTCATGGGCAATGCCTGGCGGCGGCGCGGTCTGCTCAACCTTTGGGTCGGTTCGTTGATGTGGTGGGCGGCGGGGCTGGCCGCAACCACCGCATGGATGCCCGGCGCAAGCTACGTCTTCTTCGGGCCGCTGGCCGCATCCTCGCTGGGGTTGCTGTGGATGGTTGCCCGTCCGGTTCCCGCAGAGACGCACGGCAAAAGCGACATGCTGCTGATGGCGCTGCTGGCGTTGCCCGCCATGTTCATCCTGACGGGACTGATGACGGGACTCTACGCCGCCGTGCTGCTGCTCGGCGCGCCCGGGCAGACCCTGATGCTGATGCTCATGCTGGGCGCGATTTTGCCGCATC
>CAIXUF010001182.1 GCA_903922535.1 Candidatus Hydrogenedentota bacterium | reverse complement strand
GGCATTCGCATCCCGACCATGTGCTATCTGGAAAACGTTTCCTGCATCGGCGCGTGCCGGGTTTGCCTGTGCGAGGTGGACGGCGCGCGCAACCTGGTCGCCGCCTGCTCCACGCCGGCGGTGCCGAACATGAAGGTGAAGACAAACTCCCGCCGGGTGCGCGAGGCGCGCAGGACGGTGGTGGAGCTGCTTCTGTCCGAGCACGCGGGCGACTGTCCCACCTGCGACCGGAACGCCGACTGCGAACTGCAGGCGCTGGCCCGGGAACTGGGCATCCATGAAAACCGCTACGAGGGTGAGCGCACAAAGAAGGGGCTGGACCTGTCCACGCCCGCGATCATGCGCGACAGCGGCAAGTGCATCAAGTGCCGCCGCTGCGTGAGCGTGTGCGCCGAGACACAGGGCGTGGGCGCGCTGTTTCCGCAGGGCCGCGGTTTCGACACCGTCATCGGCCCGGCCTTCGCCCGCGAACTGTCCACCGTGCCCTGCGTGCAGTGCGGCCAGTGCGCGGCGGTCTGCCCCGTCGGCGCAATCACGGAACAGTCCCACATTGAGCGCGTCTGGGACGCGATAGACAATCCCAACGTCCATGTGGTCGTGCAGACCGCCCCGGCCATCCGTGCCGCGCTCGGCGAGTGCTTCGGCTGCGAACCGGGCACGCTTGTCACCGGAAAGATGGTTGCGGCCCTGCGCCGTCTCGGCTTTGACGGCGTGTTCGACACCAATTTCACGGCCGACCTCACCATTCTCGAAGAGGGCACCGAGCTGCTCACCCGTCTGAAAAAGGCCCTGGTGGACAAAGAGGACGTGTCCCTGCCGATGTTCACGAGCTGCTCGCCCGGCTGGATCAAGTTCGCGGAATACTATCACCCCGACATGCTGCCGAACCTTTCGACGTGCAAGTCGCCCCAGCAGATGTTCGGTGCCCTGGCCAAGACCTACTACGCCAAGAAACTGGACAAGACGCCGCAGGACATCTTCTGCGTTTCCATCATGCCCTGCACCGCCAAGAAGTTCGAGTGTCAGAGGCCGGAGATGTTCGACAGCGGCGCGCAGGATGTGGACGCAGTGCTGACCACCCGCGAACTCGGCAAGATGATCGAGGAGGCGGGCATTGACTTTATGGGTCTGCCAGACGAGGAAATGGACGCGCCGATGGGTATGTCAACCGGCGCGGCCGACATCTTCGCGAACACCGGCGGCGTGATGGAGGCGGCGCTCCGCACCGCCTATGAGATTGTCACGGGACGGCAGCTTCCGATGGAAAAACTGCACATCGCGCCGATCATGGGCCTGGACGGGATAAAAGAGGCCGCCGTGACGATCGAGGGAACGGTGCCCGACTGGTCCTTCCTTGAGGGGGTGACGGTGAAAGTTGCCGTGTCCCATGGATTGACCAATGCGGACAAACTGATCAAGTTGATCAAGTCCGGAGAGCGCGCCTATCACTTCATAGAAGTGATGACCTGTCCGGGCGGCTGCATCGGAGGCGGGGGGCAGCCCCGGTTCTGCACCGACGATGTCCGGAAGGCCCGCATCTCGGCGATCTACCGGGAGGATGAGGGCAAGGCGCTTCGCAAATCCCATGACAATCCCGCCGTCAAACAGTTGTACGAGGATTTCCTCGGCCAACCGCTCGGCGAGAAGTCACACCACCTTCTGCACACCCGCTACACGCCGCGTGTCCGCGTATAGCATGGACTGATTCCAAGCCTTGTTTGCCCCCGGTCAAAGGGCCGGGGGCATTTTCTTTATGCGTCCGGCAAGGCGCTGGGAATTCATGCACGCCTTGGCGTTCAGCATCTGTGCGGTTTGCGGAAGCGCCGTCTACCGGCCTGACTCGGCCAGGTCGACGGTTTCATCGGATCCGCATTCAGGACAAACACCCCTGACCATTCGCGGGATGGCCGACACAGCCGCATGGTCGTCGGAAACTGCCAGCGGGGCACTCATCGCGTTCATCGCGCAGTCGAAACAGCAAAATTCATTGTTCATGGTTTTCGTCTCCGTCTGTTTTCTTACACTGACTTTCGGACTGTCTGTCTGACTGTATTAAGGTTATCCGCCAGTGGGCCGTTCGTCATCGGTTGTTTGTACGTGATTTAGAACAGTGGGGCTAGTTGTTTTCCGGTAGATTGCGCGCTGTGTGACCGCGATTACAGAACTCAGAAGCCGGTCAGATCGTAAAGACGCTATGTAGTTGTTTTGTAATGATTTACACCGAAACGGCCCGCGATATTGCGTCTGAAGCCGCTTTTCAACGTGATTGACACGCCGTGTTGCCCAAGAATTCACCACGTTGTAAACACCCACATTGCAATGGTTTATCTGCGGTACTCACGTTGCGATCCGCAGTCGATCCGCAGTCGGTGTTGACATCACCGAACAATGCGGCTATCATACCGATGCGTCCGCTGGTGGAGATTGCGGGCGGCACATTTGAGTATATGGGTCAACGCTGGTCGTGGCAGCGCAATGACAGGCGGGACCAGTCGAGTTGGCGTGAGGGGCCGCAAATGAAGTTCACAGTGGGCCTCTCCCCTGAATGGGCAGCGTCAAACGCTGTATTGAAGAGGAGAGTTGAATGCATTGACCGGCCATGAGGCCAGAACCTCGTGCCGTTGTCGGATTTGTCCGAAATCCTGTTCGGGCAACCGGGCTTGGGCCCGGGTTGTGCACAACATAATCCCAAGACATGCGGAGTCGTTGCAGGCATTCCCCCCCTCCCCCCCCTCCACCTGCAGCGGCTCCGCACCCGTTTTTTGTCCATGCAGCCCGATTCGGCGTGATCGCTGTCCACGGACGTCAAGAACAACGCAAGGCTTGTGCGGCGCTGTGTCAGATAAAGCGTTACATTGATACCCTGCACTCTCTGCGTTCTTGTGATCTTGCGGTGAACTTCCTCTTAACCGCAAACAAACACACGGCGCGATTCAGGTATTCTCACAACCACTGCGCCTGTCATAATGAAGACACTGCCTCATCACGGGAGAATTGCCATGAGAAAACGCCGAGTGGTCGTTTCCGTACTGCTGGTCGCCGTTGCCTTGCTGGCGGCGACGGCCGCGGCAGTCTGGTTCATGAGCCGGCCGGTTCTGCCGCAGACGGTAATGCTGCCGATGCGGGACGGCGTCAGACTGGCCACCGACGTCTTCCTGCCGTCGAAAAAGGGCGCGGCCTTTCCAGTGGTGCTGGTGCGCACCGTCTACAACAAGGCCCAGGGCGCCTCGTTGTTCGGCGTCTTCAAGGCACTGGGGATGGCCATGGTGATTCAGGACACCCGCGGGCGCTTCGCCAGCGGGGGGAAAGACATGGTCTTCGCCGATGACGGCTGGGGCGAGCGTCAGGACGGCGCGGACACGGTCGCATGGATAAAGGGACAGGCCTGGTGCAACGGCAAGATAGGGACATGGGGAGGCTCGGCGCTGGGCATCACGCAGGTGCAGATGGCGCCCGCCACCCGGGACGTGGCCGCACAGGCAATCATCGTCGCCTCTTCGAAGTTCTACGGCCAGACGGCGTACCAGGGCGGCGTGTTCATGAAGTCGCTGGCGGAGCAGTGGATCACCGCGCAGAAGAGCGTGTGGATGCTCGACGTCTGGCGGGGCAACACCACCGACAACGCCTATTGGCAGGGCTTCAACGCGGAAGCGCAGGCGCCGAAGACCACAGCTCCGGCCGTGCATGTCGGCGGCTGGTTCGACATCTTCCAGCAGGGGACCATAAACAATTTCACGACGCGGCAGCACCAGGGCGGCGAGGGGGCCAGGGACAACCAGAAGCTGATCATCGGTCCCTGGACGCACGGGCCCAAGAAGGATCCGGGCGATCTCAAGCTGCGGGACAATTACCTGGCGTTGGATTTCAACCAGTATTCAGCGCGCTTCCTGAAATACTGGCTCGAAGGCGAGCAGAACGGCATCATGACCGAACCCGCCGTCAACTACTACACGCTGGGCGACGTGTTTGACGACCACGCCCCCGGCAATGAATGGCGCACCGCCAACGACTGGCCACCCTTCGCCACCAGCGCGGTGTCCTACTATCTGGCGCAGGGAGGAACGCTGTCCGCCGCGCCGCCGGACAACCCGGGCACCGTGACCTATGCCTACGACCCGAAAGATCCCTGCCCGAGCAAAGGCGGGCAGAATCTGACCATTCCCGCCGGCCCCTTTGACCAGCGCGAGGTCAGCGGCCGTCCGGACGTGCTCCGCTTTTCCACCGACCCCCTCACCGTGCCCACGGAGGTTACCGGCGGGGTGCACGTGGTCCTCTACGTCTCCACCGACACGCCCGACACGGATTTTACAGCGAAGTTCGTGGACATTTATCCCGACGGCAAAGAGATTCTGATGCTCGACGCCATCCGAAGACTGAAATTCCACAACGGCTTTACCCAGGCGGAGCCGCCCGCACCGGGCACCATCACGGAACTGGACCTCGACCTCTGGTCCATCAGTCTCATCCTCAACAAAGGCCACCGCATCGGCGTGCAGATATCCAGCAGCAATTATCCGCGCTTTGAGAAGAACCCCAACACGGGCGACGATTTCCCCAAAGAGGACAACCTGCGTGTCGCGCACAACACCCTGTACATGGACAAGGACCACCCCAGCGCGATCATTCTTCCAGTGCGCAGGGAATCGGGCGGTTGAATGGAAATGTCCTGCGCCTCAGTCTCAGCAGATTCGAATCCCGCCCCCGCTATGCCCAATCCCGTGCTGGACGCCTGCGCAGCCCGTTGGCCTCATCGTCATTGATGAATTCTTCTTTTACGGGGTCCAACTCCAGTTTGCGGCCCAGCATCCAGGACATTGCAGCCGCATGGCACGTGATGTGCGAATGCTTCATCACCTCCGCGTTGGCTGCCGTGGGTTTGCGTGACTTGATGCAGTCGAGGAAGTTCCGGGCATGCCCCTGCACATCCAGACCGGGCTGGCTCTGCGGCGATACAGAGAGTTCCGGCTTGAGCGAGGCGGGCTGAACTTCCATGCCCCCGCTGTCGCCCACCTCGACCCAGCCTTCCTCCCCCTCGAAACGCACGGGACAGGTGCCCAAGTCTTGAACCCATCCGGGACGATCGGCGAAGGGCGTCTTCAGGAAGTGCATCACCAGCTTCACACCGTTGGCATAATGGGCAGTGATGTTCTCCTCGTTCGGCTCAAACGAGACGGGCATCGTGTCATCCGCCTGGTTGGCCCACTGGCAGAGATCCACGGTGTGCGCCCCCCAATCCAGCAGGCGGGCTCCCGATTCAAAATCATAGTGCGCCCGCCATCCGCCCTTGACATACTCGCTGTTGTACAGCCGCCACGGCGCCGGTCCCAGCCACATGTTCCAGTCCACCACATCCGGCGGGGGGGTCGGTTCGCCCGGCAGCCAGGCCGTCTTGAACTCCGGAACGTACACGCTGGCGTGGAGGGTGTGGATCTTGCCCAGCTTCCCCGTGTGCGCAAGCTCGACGGCTTTTTGGAAGTTGGCAACACTGCGCCGCTGCGTCCCGGCCTGAAAGACACGGCCCGTGCGCTTGACAGCCTCTGCAAGGTCCTGGCAGTTGGCGATGGTCAGTCCGCAGGGCTTCTCGCTGTACACGTCCTTTCCCGCCTGCATCGCAAGTATCGACGCCGGGGAATGCCAGCGGTCCCCCGTGGCGATGAGCACCGCATCGATGTCCTTTCGCGCAAGCAGTTCGCGGAAGTCGCGGTACAGCACACAGTCGCTGTTGCCGTAATGCTTGTCCACAAATTCTTTGGCGGCATCGCGGCGGCT
>CAIXUF010001181.1 GCA_903922535.1 Candidatus Hydrogenedentota bacterium | reverse complement strand
CACGTCCTGCTTGGTAATCTTGCTCATAGTCTTCCTTTCCAAAAGAAGGGGGGCAGGAATAGATGGAATAATAGCACATCAGCACAGGTGGTGTCCAAGGCGGAACCCTTTACCGCCCGCCGTTTTGCGCAGATTTGGCGGGGGGAATGGACAATTGACAATGGACAATGGACAATGAGGGGAGTGGCGCCGACGCAGGTGCGGGCGAAATGGGAAGGATGGTTAGATGACCTCAGGGAGGGCAAGAACCGTTACATGCGGGATTTTCAATAGTCGGGATCCCTACGGAGGTCCATTACCGCTACAATCAGTATTTCGCCCGGCGAAATACTGTAAAGTACCATGAAGGGGAAGTCACGCACCGGCCGTCTTCAAACGTCTTCTACAAGGGAAACGTACCATCATCCGTCAAGCATCCGTCGCAGGTCCCTGAATACTTCTTCCGCGGGCCTCGCCGTCATTTTGCCCGCCCGATATTCCTCAAGGCGCCATTGAGCCTCCTTCAGCCAGAGTTCCTCGTTCAAGTCCGTTGGCTCATCATCAAGACTGGCCAGAAGACGCTCTGCCAGAACGACTCTTTCCCGTTCCGACAACCGCAATGCTTCGTTTTCAATCTCGGTGAAACTCATTGATGTGTCCTCGCAGGTCCTTCCGTAATTGTAGCGCGAAACAACAGGCGGGGCAAGGTTTAGAGTCGGCAATGTTGAAATGCCGCCGCCAATGGACTAGCATTGATGGGCACCATAAAGTGCTATAATTCCGTTGAAAAGGAAGTTTTAATGAACCTGTTTGACACAGAGACCGCCTACTTCGAGGCCCACCGCGAAGAATGGGTCATGAGCCACCAGGACAAATTCGCCGTGCTCAAGGGCGAAGCCGTCCATGGCTTCTACGACACCGCCATGGCCGCCTACGAGAGCGGCGTGCTCCAGTTCGGCAGCGACCGCTTCATGATAAAGCAGGTGCTTCCCGAAGACTACGTCCTGCACATTCCCTCCCTGACGCACGGACTGCTCCATGCCCATCCTTGAGTGGCAATTCCCAAGCGTTCCCGGAGCCGCTCCAAGCGCCGCGCTGGCCGTGCGCGGACCAATTCTGCCCGTCACCGTTGCGCCCCTGATCTCGCACGTCGCTCCAGGCATGTCGACTCCCGCTCCGGTGAGTGGATACGCCCTCATTGACACCGGGGTGGCAATGACCTCCGTGGACGAATCCGTTTGCAAAAGCCTTGGTCTCGTTCCCAGCGGTGCTGTTCCGCTCGGCCATGCCGGCGGCACCGGCGTTCACTACTGTTACCCCGTCGAGATAGCCTTTCCCGGAACCCAGTTGCCGCCGTTTCAGCAACCCATGGCCGTGTCAGTGAACCTGCAAAGCCAGTCGCCCATTATCGTCCTTTTTGGCCGCGACCTGCTCTCCGTCATCAAATTCACCTACAATGGCGTTCAGGGCCGCTTCGAGATCGCATTCTAAGGCCTGCCTAGCCCGCCAACTCTTCCCACTCGGCATAGAGTTCCTGCAAATCCTGCTTCATCCCGCCATATTCTTCCTTGAGCGCCTGGGCCTTGCTGTAGTCGGTGGGGTCGAGCGCGGCAAAACGGTGGCTGAACTCCTCGATGAGGCTTTCCATCGAGGCGATGTCGGCCTCCAACTTTTCGATGCGCTTCTTGTCCTTGCGCTCGTCGCGCTGCTTGGTCTTCTTCTTTTCCCGCTCCTCCGTCTCGCGGCGGATCCGCAGGACCTCGTCGGTGGACTTGATCTCCCGGTCCTCCTCCTCCTGCTTGTGCTTCCAGCGGTAGTGCGTGTAATTGCCCAGATGCACCGTGGCCGTGCCGTTTTCGAAGATGACCAGCTTGTCCACCAGCTTGTCGACCAGTGTGCGGTCGTGGCTGGCGAGGATGATGCTGCCCTCGTAGGCGGCCAGCGCCATTTCGAGCGCCTCGCGCGAGGCGATGTCGAGGTGGTTGGTGGGTTCGTCGAGCAGGAGCAGGTTGGCACCGCTCAGAATCATCTTGGCCATGGCCACGCGCGCCAGTTCGCCGCCGCTGAGCGTGGCGATTGGCTTGAACACGTCCTCGCCGGTGAACAGGAAGCGTCCCAGGAAACGCCGCCCCTGCTCGGGCTTCCAGTCGGGTTTCATCGACATGATCTCGCCCAGAATGTCGTTGGCCCGGTTCACGTTGTCATGGTTCTGCTCGAAAAACGCGAACGACACCTTGTGGCCCAGTTTCACCTCGCCGCCCGTGCCGGGGTGCTGTCCGGCGATGTGGCGGAGCAGGGTTGTCTTGCCCGTGCCGTTGGGGCCGATGACGCCCACGCGCTCGCCGCGGCGCACGGTGAAGGAGACACCGTTGTACAGGCGCAGGGGGCCGTAGGCCATGGCCATGCCGCGCGCATCCAGCACGATTTCGCCGCTGCGCGCCACGTCGCCCAGCCCGAATGACGCCTCCGACGCCTCCGGCGGGGGCGCGTCCAACTTCTCCAACTTGTCCAGCCGCTTGAGCCGGCTCTGGACCATGCGCGCCTTGGTGCTCTTGTAGCGGAACCGGTCGATAACCGCCGTTTCCTTGCGGATGAAATCCTCCTGTCTTTCAAAGGCCTTCTGCTGCTGTTCCCGGAGCAGCGCCTTTTTCCCGACGTAATAGTCGTAATTGCCCGTGTAGTCGAAAATCTCGCCGCGCTCCACCTCGATGATGCGCTCGGTCACGGCGTTCAGCATGCGCCGGTCATGGGAGATGATCATCACCGCCTCGCGGCAGTTCTTGATGTACGCCTCCAGCCACTCCCGCGCCTCCATGTCCAGAT
>CAIXUF010001180.1 GCA_903922535.1 Candidatus Hydrogenedentota bacterium | reverse complement strand
CGCCGCCGCGCAGGCGCAGGTGAAGGTACTGGAGACCCAGCTCGAAGAGGCCCGAAAGGCATCCGCAGCCCTTGAGCAGACCAACACCTCGCTGCAGCAGGACCTGCAGAAACACACGGCCGACGAGGCCGCCACACGACAGCGCATGGAACAGATCACCGTGCAGCTTGATGAGATGGAGCGCGAGCGCGCCGACAGTCTGCGCCGCGCGGATCGGATCGAGCAGGAACTCCTTCAGCGCACCGCCTCGGCGGAGCAGGCCGCCGAGCAACTCCGCCAGACGGCCGACAATCTCAAGCGCCGTGATGCCGAATGGGCGGGACTGCAGAAGGAACTGTCTTCGCTCCATGAACAGGTCAGCACCCTCGAAACGGAGAAGAAATCACTGCAGGGCCGCGTGGACACCATGGGGCCGCGTTTGATAAACGCAGAGTCGGACCGTGATCGCCTGCAGGCAGCCCTGACCGACCTGACTGCGGAAAAGGACCGCCTCTCGGCAGACCTTGCGGAGGCCCGCAAACGGGCGCTGGCGCTGGAAGAAACGGTACAGGAACGGGCCGTGCGTCTCAGCGAGGCCGAATCCAGGCACCAGGAAAGTCTCCGCGAAGCGCGCAGCTTGACGGACGAGGCCCGGGTGCTGCGCGGCCGCATCGCCGAACTTGAAACGGGCATGGAATCCCGCGCCGAGGCGGCCGAGGCCGCAAGGCAGCGCGCCGCGACGCTTGAGGAGGAGGCCGCCGCCGTCCGCGCGGCCGTGGAAGCCGCCCACAACCGCATTGCCGCGCTTGAATCCGATCTCACCGAACGAGACCGGGGGATAGAGGCCGCGGAACGCCGCGCGGACGCCGCCGAGGAGCGGCTGACCGGCAGCGAGACATCCGCTGCGGAAGCCCTGGAGAAGCTGAACGCACTTGCGGCGGAAGCCGAAGCCGCGCGCGCCGAAGCACTGTCTTTGACGAAGAACACCGAACTCCTGTCCGCTGAACTCGAAGCACTGCGCAACGCGGAGGGGACTCTTCGCGCCGAAGCGGTTGCGCAGTCCGCCGAACTCGACCGTCTCCGCGAGCAGGTACGCCAGGATGCCGAACGCCTGTCCGCTGAACTCGAAGGATTGCGCAACGTGGAGCAGGAGCTCCACGCCGAGGCGGCCGCAAAATCCGCCGATCTCGACGCCCTTCGTGAGCTGGCACGCAAGGAGGGCGATGCCCGCGCCATACTTGAGCAGGATCTCGCGTCGATGCGGGCCCATGCTGAGAAAGCCGTCGCCGAAACATCTGAGAAGTCGACTGAACTCGACACCCTCCGTGAGCTGGCACGCAAAGAGGGCGAAGCACGCGCCAGGCTTGAGCTGGATCTCGCGTCACTGCGGGCCCATGCTGACAAAGCCGCCGCCGAAACGACGGAGAAGTCCACCGAACTCAACGCCCTTCGTGAGCTGGCACGCAAAGAGGGCGAGGCTCGCGCCAGTCTTGAGCGGGATCTCGCGACGCTGCGGGCCCATGCTGAGAAAGCCGCCGCCGAAACGACGGAGAAGTCCACCGAACTCGACGCCCTTCGTGAGCTGGCACGCAAAGAGGGCGAGGCTCGCGCCAGGCTTGAGCAGGATCTCGCGACGCTGCGGACCCATGCCGAGAATGCCGTCGCCGAAACGACGGAGAAGGCGACTGAACTCGACACCCTTCGTGAGCAGACACGCCAACAGGGCGAAGCCCGCGCCAGACTCGAGCAGGAACTCGCAGCGTTGCGGGCCCATGCCGAGAATGCCGTCGCCGAAACGACTGGGAAGGCGGCTGAACTCGACACCCTACGTGAGCTGGCACGCAAAGAGGGCGAAGCCCGCGCCAGTCTTGAGCAGGATCTCGCGTCGCTGCGCGCCCATGCTGAAAAGGCCACCGCCGAAACGACGGAGAAGTCCTCTGAACTCGACGCCCTGCGTGAACTCGCACGCAAGGAGGGAGAGGCCCGCGCCGGACTTGAGGAGGATGTCGCGTCACTGCGGGGCGCCGCGGAGAAGGCCGCCGCCGAGCTGGCAGCCCTTCGGCAGGAAGCAGATCAGGAACGGCAGAATGCGGCGACACAAAAAGAGCGGCTTGACGAGGAGCTCGCCAAGGGCCGCAAGTCCGAACTGGCCCAACAGTTGGCCGACGCCGTCCGCGACGCGGAAGAAGTCCGTGAGGAACTGCGCGAGGCAAAGCGGATAGTGGAGAAGCTGCGCAAGTCCAACCCGGAAGATCCGCCCGAGCTGGATGAGGACGTCATTCGCGGGGCCATCGCGGAAATGCCGGCGGACAAACGCCGCAGCTTCCTGGAGGTGCTCGCCGCCGCGGGCCTCATCACCCGCAGGCAGTTGAACGATCTCGTTGCCGCCCAGAGAACAACCCCCGACACAAACCCTGTGCAGCTCGTTCGCAACAGGGGGCTGGTGGACGACGATTCCCTCGCGCGCGTGCTGGCAGTGCAGTGCGGCGTTCCCTTTGCCGAGATCAGCGTGAAGGATATCAACCCCGAAGTGGCCGACACCATTCCCGGCCGCCTCGCCAAGAAGCATGTCTGTGTGCCTATAAAGTCCGACGCAGAAAGCATCACGCTCGCCATGGCAAATCCGCTGGACCTTCTCGCAATCGAGGACATCGGCCACGTCACCGGCCGCATGGTGATTCCCGTGGTGGGCCGTTTCTCAGAAGTCGAAAATGCCGTCGCCAAGTACTACTGGGAACCGGAATGATCCGATAGTCCCCGGAGGGGGCATCTATTTCCTCCGACCACAGCAGCGCTTGTAGGGCTTGCCGCTGCCGCAGGGGCAGGGATCATTTGCCCACGGCACAACGCCGGGGACGGCCCCTTTTTCCCTTTCCCGCATCCACTGCATCACGTTGGCGGGGGGACGGCGGTGCCGCAGCTCGTTGGTCATGAACTGCATCGGCGCGTCGATGTGCTTGAAGAATTTCCTGTACGCCGGGCACAGATAGCTCAGCCCGAGCTCACCGTCGGACGCCTGCGCAAAACGGTGCTTGGGGCATTCACCGCCGCAGGCGAACAGCACGGGACATTCCCGGCAGCAGCGGGGGAGGGCGTCCCGCTTGGCCTCGCCAAACTGCCGCTGCTGCTCCGATGCGGCCAGGGCCGTAATCGGCGTTTCCAACAGGTTCCCCAGCCGGTTCTCGGGATAGACATAGTGATCGCAGGAATACAAATCGCCGTTGTGCTCCAGCGCCATGGCCTGGCCGCAGGTCTCGCCAAAAAGGCACAGGCTCGGCGGCATGCCCATCCATGCCTCCAGCGAAACATCAAACAACTGCACAAAGGTTCTGCCCACATCGTTGCGGACCCATTCGTCAAACACACCCGTCAGAAAACGCCCGTACTGTTCAGGCAGCACGGACCAGGGGGTTACGGCCGCCTCCGGGCCGTCCCCCGGCCGCACTAGCGTCAAACCGTCCGCGCGCGGTTCGGCCGCGGCGCGCTCGACCACCGGGATGAACTGCAAATAGCCGCTCCCATGCCCGCGCAGAAAGCGGTAGACCTCCTTGGGCCGGTCTGCGTTGGCACGGTGCACACAGGTGAGCGTGTTGAACTCGACCCCGTGCCGCTTCAGGCACTCCATGCCGCGCATGACCCGGTCAAAGGTGTCCCGCCCGGCCTTGTCGCGGCGCCGCGCATCGTGCAGCTCCTGCGGCCCGTCTATGGACAGACCCACCAGCACGCCCTGTTCGGCAAAGAACGCCGCCCATGCATCGTCAACCAGGATACCGTTGGTTTGAAAAGAGTTCGCAATGCGCTTGCCGTCGGCATAGTGCTGCTGCAACGTCACGGCACGTCGGAAGAAATCCAGCCCCAGCAGGGTCGGCTCACCACCCTGCCACGCAAAAGTCACCTCCGGCGCATCCTGCGATTCAATGTACTGGCGGACGTAACTTTCCAGCACCCCGTCCGACATCGCCGCCATCGGCGCGTCCGGAAAGAGCTGCTCTTTTTCGAGATAGAAGCAGTACTGGCAGGCAAGATTGCAGCGCGGCCCTGCCGGCTTTGCCATTACATGAAAATGATGGGGGCGTTTGTCTTGGGCGTCCACGGCAGTCCTCTGAGGCGTCTTTCAAGAACACCCGTATTGTACACAAGACAGGCGGCCGTCACCGAGAGCACCGTGGGGATCAATGGAAGGCGCGGGAATTCCGAGAGGAATACAAGTGTATACCAAATACAGAAATATCGCATTGCCATATCTGATAAAATTAAGAATAGAGTAAAATTATTGACTGGTCGGGCAACAAACCGGTACCATGTGTCCATGAACATTCCTCCTGAAATCCGCGTGAACCCCATTGCCCATTGGACGGGACGGATCCTGTTCCCGCTCCTCGGCTGGAAGACCGAAGGTCAGCTTCCGGAACTTCCGCAGTGGGTCTGCATTGTCGCGTGGCACACGTCGAACTGGGACTTCTTCTACGGGCTGCTCGCTTCCTGGGTGTTTCGGATACATACCAGTTTCTTGGGCAAGGATCGCCTGTTTCGGGCTCCCTTCGGCTGGTTCTTCCGGGCCGTGGGCGGCATTCCGGTGGACCGCACCCGCCACCACAACATGGTGGCCGCCGCCGTCGACGCCTTCAAGAACAGGCCGCACCTAATCTTCGTCGTGGCCCCGGAAGGCACCCGGCGCAAGTTGGACTGCTGGAAATCCGGCTTCTACCACATCGCCCGCGAAGCCAATGTTCCCATCGTTCTGGTCTGCCTGGATTATGGCCGCAAGACTTGCGGCATTGGCCCCGTCCTCCAGCCCTCGGACGACGTCGAGGCCGACCTGGCAAAAATCCGCGCCTTCTACGCAACGGTCACGACAAAACACCCCGAGCTGAGAAGCGAGATCCGATTCAAAGACACATGACCTCCCGCTCCATTCTTCCCACAAGTCCCGTCTCCCTAAACCCCTGTCTCCACCAATCCCTGCGCGACCCATGGAATGTTGCGCCCACCGCACTCCCGCGGTATGCTCATTCCCAAGCGAAGAACCAACAAACGAGGGCTGTGTCATGGGTAAACGGTCAAGCCTGATTTGCGCCGGTTTCATTTTCGTCTTTGCCGCCACACGCGCCGCTGCGGCAGCGGACCCGGCGCCGCCGAAAGAGCAGAGCTTCAAGGCCGGCAGTCTGTCAATGACGCTGCAAACATTGGACAACGGCATCCGTGTGCAGCGTCTTTCAGACGTGGAGAACAAACAGGAGTTGCTGGCGCAAGACTCCATGCCTTTGTTCCAATTGATGCTGCGCGGCGGGAAGGACAAGAAACTGACCCTCGATGCGGACGCAGGCTGGCGCAGTGTGTCGGTGCGGCAGACCTACGGGGCAGTAGTGTTGACGTGGGAGGACCCTTCGGAGAAGGGACTGAAGGGATTTCGCGTGATCGCAAAGGCCGCGCCCGACGACAATGCCGGCAGTTGGCAGTGGTCGCTTCAGACCGAAGGATTGGGAGCCGACTGGAGCCTCTGGGACGTCGCTTTTCCACAAATCGCCCTGCGCGACACCGCCGCCGAAGGCGGTGTGCTCTATCCCGGCGGATCGGGCCAAATGAAGCAGGATCTGTGGGCAAGGAACATCGAAGAAAGTACACGCTATGGCGGCGGATGGGCGAACATGCAGTTCATGGCGGCCTTCTCCGCCGAACGCAATGACCAGCCCGCCACCGGCCTCTACTTTGGCATGCACGACCCCATGGGCTCCACCAAGGAAATCGTCTTACAGACCCGGGCCGCCCAACGCGATGTGCGGCTTTCCTTTGAGCATCATGTGCCCGACCAGAGCGTGCCGTCCAACAACTTCGCCCTGCCCGGCAAGGCGGTATGGCGGCTCTTCAAGGGCGACTGGTTCGACGCTGCACAGATATACCGGGCCTGGGTAAAGTCAGAGGCAAAATGGTGGCCCCAACTGGGCGCGGAAGGCCGGGCCGACACGCCGCTCTGGATGCGCGAACTCTGCGCATGGGCCCAGACGGCCGGTGATCCGAAGGACGTGGTGCCCAAGGTGAAAGAGTTCGCCAAGTACATGGACGTGCCCGTCGGTTTCCATTGGTACTGCTGGCACCAGATCCCCTTCGACAACGACTACCCCCACTACTTCCCGACCAAAGAGGGGTTCACCGAGGCCGTCAAAGAGTTGCAGGACGCGAACGTCTTCGTGATGCCCTACATCAACGGACGGCTCTGGGACACGCGAGACAAGGGCGCCGAGGATTTTGAGTTCACCAGGCTCGCGCTGCCTGCCGCCACGAAAGACGAGGGCGGCAAGCCCCACACGGAATCCTACGGCAGCAAGGAAAGCGACGGCAGCAAGGTGACCCTCGCCGTCATGTGCCCCACAACGCCCCTCTGGCAGAAGACGGTAAAGGACATCGTGCTGCGCCTGCAAAATGAATGCGGGGTAAAGGGCGTCTACATCGACCAGATCGCCGCCGCCACGCCGGTATTGTGCATGGACAAAACCCACGGACATCCCCTCGGCGGCGGCTCCTGGTGGAACGCCGGCCATTGGGCGCTGCTGGACAGCCTCCGGCAGGACATGGCCAAGGACCGCATGATCACCACCGAATGCAACGGCGAACCCTTCATCAACAAGTTCGACGGCTATCTTACCTGGCATTGGCAGGACAACGGTCAAGTGCCCGCGTTTCCGGCCGTTTACGGCGGCGCGATTCAGATGTTTGGCCGCAGTTACGGCGGCGGAACGACCGGCGACCTCGCCTTGCGCATGCGCGCCGGACAGCAGTTGACCTTTGGTGAGCAGATCGGCTGGTGCGACCCAGGCATGGCGATGACGCCCGAAAACGGCCCCTTCTTCCGTCAGGCCGTTCAACTCCGCTGGCTGTTGCGCCGTTACTTCTACGAAGGAGAGATGCTGCGCCCGCCCAAACTCAACGGTGACATCCCCACCGTCAAGGCCGACTGGCAATGGGGCGGAGAAGACTGGGTTACCACCAGCGCCGTGCTCACCGGCGCGTGGGCCATTCCCGGCGAACACAAAACCGTCCTCATCTTCGCCAACGTGTCCGACGCCCCAGTCACAGCGTCCCTGGACCTGAAGCGGGACAACTACGGCCTCGGCACGAAAACTACCAAAATCACCGTCCTTCACGACAAAACCGTCCCGCCTGAGACTTTCACCATCGAGAAAGACACAACGCCAAGCCTGAGCATCCCCGCCCGCAGTGTTTGCGCTTGGGAGTTCGGACCGGAGACAAATCAAAGCTAAGGCCCTTTTGTCCACCGGGCACATGGGTAACCCATTCTGGGGTGTGTGCCCGAAGGCACACGGTCGTCGAACTACATCCGACCTGTTCCGCGGTCAGGCGACCGCCGACGACTATGTCCGGCTTCCCTTGAATTGCACGCCAACCGCATTCAACAATGGACACAGAAACGCCCGGTGTGGCACCCCCCCAAACACCACGGAGAATGAACATGGTCACGGCGATTATTCTGGCAAACGTGAAACGCGCTTCGATCAACGAGACGGCCCAAGCCCTTCTGGAACTTCCGGGTGTGGCCGAGGTGTACTCGATAGCGGGGGAGTGGGACCTCGCCATCATCGTGCGCGTCAAGGAGAACGAACAGCTCTCCGATCTTGTCACCAGCCATCTGCGCAAGCTGGAGGGCATCGAGAAGACCACAACGCTCATTGGCTTCCGCGCCTACAGCAACTACGATCTGGACCGGATGTTTTCGATTGGATTTGAGTAAACGCAGCATTTTACCGGTGTTTGCATGGGTGTAAGGAGTGACACAATGGCTTGTTTTAAATTCAATAAAGCGACTTTTATAGTCCTGGTGTCGGTGGTCATGGCTGGCGTTGCCCATGCCGTCGTACCGCTTTCCGATGAGGTCTATTTCGACAAGGTGCGCGGCGCGTGGCTGGGCAAATGCATCGGCGGGGCCCTGGGTATGCCCATCGAGGGCTGGACTTACACGCGCATCGAGAGCACCTATCCCCAAATCACGGGCTATCTGGGCTATTTCACGGATGGCCAAGTCGGCTGGTCGGGACAGGTCCAGTCCTTGGAAGTGCCCAAGGATGGCGAATGGCATGCGCTGGAATTCCACGTGACCGTTCCCGCCCACGACACGGCGAAGGCCTATGCTGCGCCCATCATCGGGTTGAGTCCCGAATTCACCACCTATCCGGTGGGTCTCGCGGTGCGCAACCTCCACATCGTCCAGCCCAAAGCAGACATCCCCTGCGATGGGGAACGATGGATGGCGTCGGGCGCGGTGGCCTGGCAGCAGGACGGCAGCGCGCAGTACACCTGCCCTGCCGACCGGGCGTGGCTGCGGCTGCGTCAGGCCGAGGCCAAAAACCTGGCACTGAAGCAGGACGACACCCTGGTCATTACCATCGAAGCCCGCTGGACCGCGAACGACAACCATCTGGGCCTTGCCTTTGACTGGCTGTCGCGTGAACCGCGCAAGGGCTTCGGCCCGGACGACGACACGTCGTACCAAATCGTGGGGCTGTACACACTGGAGAAATACGGTCCGGACCTTTCCAGCAGGCAACTGGGCAGGGAATGGTGCGATCATCTGCCGGCCATCGACAAGAACCTGGCCGAGGGCCTGGCCCTCGAACGCATGCGGTCCGGCATCAAGCCGCCTGAGTCGGGCCGTCATCCCATCGGCGAGGCCATTGGCGGTCAGATGAAGGGGGAGATTTGGGGACTCATTTGTCCCGGCAACCCCAAACTGGCGGCTGAATACGCGCGGCGCGACGGCGTGGTGGCCCACTGCGACAACGGGGTCTACGGCGAGCAGTTCATCGCGGCGATGATTAGCGCGGCCTTTGAAGAAAAGGACGTGCGCAAGATCATCGAGACCGCGCTGAAGCAAATTCCCGCCGATTCGAAGTACGCCGAGACGGTGCGCTGGGTGATCCAAATGCATGATGCGGGCAAGGAATGGAGTGAAGTCCGCAACGAGGTGGTCAAGAAGTACCCGAACGCCTGCAATCCCGTCTATGCGGACACGGGCATTGTGACGCTGGTGCTGCTTTACGGCGGCGGCGACTTCGAAAAGACCATCACCATGGCGGCATGCTGCGGCAGCGACACCGACTGCGACACGGCCAGCGTGGGCGCGCTCGTGGGCTGCATTATCGGCGCCAACGCGATTCCTGCCAAGTGGATTGAGCCCATCGGCGATGTGTTCCGCTGTTTCGTCCAGGACTCGGAAGACTGGTCCATCGCAGACCTGTCAAAACGCATATGCGCGATGGGCCGGAAGGTGGCCCAGCACCACGGTGACGGGATGAAGTTCGCCGCGTCCATCTGAGTCCCGCGCTTCCGGAAAAACAGAGAAGGACGCCTGTTATCATGCGAATCGCTGTCTCTTCGGTCTTGTTTCTGGCACTGTGCATTTCGGCCGCCGCCGAAAATGATCAGCCCTACAAGCAGACGCAAAACATCCTCTGCGGCGAGACGGACGGTGTCGGGCTGCTGATGGATGTGTTCGCCCCGACGCGGTCCGACGGACCCGGACATGGTCTTGGGCTGATCTGTGTCGCGAGCGGGGCATGGAAATCTGATCGGGGGATGATGGAAGCCCACCAGCGGATCGGCATTATTGACGTGCCCTGCGGACACGGCTACACGGTGTTCGCGGTGCGTCCCGGGTGCCTCTCGGGATTCACGGCCCTGCAGATGCTGTCGCACGTAAAGATGGGGATTCGGTACATCAAGGGCCACGCGTCCGAATACGGCGTGGACCCAGACCGTCTCGGGCTGACGGGCGCCTCCGCGGGCGGGCATCTGGCGCTGCTTGCGGGCATGTGTGTGGACCCACCCAACCCCAATGCCGAGGAGCCGCTGGACAAACAGGGCACGGGCGTCAAATCAATCGGTGTCTTCTGTCCCGCGACGGATTTCCTCGATTGGAACGGGAAGAAATACGGATTGGATTTGATGGATTGGCGGCTGGCATTCAGGGACGGCGCAACGGGGAAAACGGAAGGGGAGAAGGAGGCGGCCGCGAAGGCCATCTCTCCCTTCTATCAGGTGAAAGCCGGCCTGCCGCCATTCCTGTTCATCCATGGCGACGCCGACACGGTTATCCCCGTGCAGCAGTCGGTTAAGCTGGTCAAGGCGCTGCAAGATGCGGGGGATTCAGCTGAGTTGATTGTCAAGAAGGGGGCGGACCATTCCTGGCCGACGATGCGCGAGGAATTCGAGAAGATGTCGG
>CAIXUF010001179.1 GCA_903922535.1 Candidatus Hydrogenedentota bacterium | reverse complement strand
GCCGCCCAGCGCGACTTCCTCGCCTACGCCAACCAGGTCAACAACCTCGACGGTGGCGTGCTTATGAGCATCGGTTCCGCTGTCATGTCCCCCATGATTTTCGAAAAGTCTTTGTCCATGTCGCAGAACCTGTGGATTCAGCAGGGCAAGCACATTGATGACCATTTCATGGTCATCGTCGACCTGCAGGAATCGCACTGGGACTGGTCGCGGGGAGAGCCGCCCATGGACAACCCCGACTACTACCTCCGCTACAACAAGAGCTTCAACCGCATGGGCGGACAGATGCGCTATGTGACGGCGGACAACAGGGACTTCCTGCTGGCGCTGTTGCGGGGGTTGGCTAACGACAGGTGAACCATATCTGTGCCCAGAAGACCGGGCGCTGGTACAACAGGAGTTATTGCGACCATGAAGAGTGATACGCCTGAACTGTTGTTCTCCTCCCGTGAAGATTTTCGCGAATGGCTGTCCAATAATGCCCAAGCAAGCACAGGGGTTTGGCTTGTGTTCGGAAAGACAAAAGCCGTGCTTACCCTTACTGCCACGCAGGCGCTGGAGGAAGCACTGTGTTTCGGATGGATAGACGGCCAGATGAAAAGCATTGATGATACAAAATACACAAAATACTTCGCCCGTCGCCGTGCAAAGAGCATATGGTCGGACAAAAATAAGAGGACAGTTCAAGCGCTGCGTGACAAAGGGTTAGTAACAGAGCCGGGTGAACAGGCTATTGCGCTTGCCATACAAAATGGAACATGGGCTACGCAGAATCGCAAACCGATAACCGATGAACAGATAGAATCGCTTGCCAAGAGACTGCATGGCATCTCTCCTGCGTATGAGAACTTCATGAAAATGCCCCCCTCGGTAAAACGCACATATTCGGGTGCTTACTTTGCCCCCAAGACGGATGACGCCCGGCAACGGTCGTTTGACAGGATTGTGGATAGGTTGAACAAGAACTTGAAGCCAATGTAGTTTGGCGAGGAAACATCGCATAGAGTTGGAACCTTGCTCCCCGGAAGGCAACAGGAGCTTCAACCGCATGGGCGGACAGATGCGGTATGTGACCGCCGAGAATAGGGACTTCCTGCTCGCGCTGGTGCGGGGGCTGGAGAGATAGACACCCCAACGACAAACATGTGAAGAAAGGAGAAACGGATATGGAAAAGGCGCACGAGGGTCGATTCTTGGGGTTCTTAGGTTTCTTGGGATTCTTAGGTTTCCTGGGGTTCTTTCACACACGCTATGATTACCTTACCGGCCTAACTTGGCTGTCATTTATGTCTTTCGGGTCAAACATCGCACTGCTCCCACTGAACAAGGCGAAGGTTAAGAACCCCATCGATCCCAAGAGAAGTGGATTCTTGGGGTTCTTAGGTTTCTTAGGATTCTTGGGTTTCCTGGGTTTTTTTCACACAAGCTATGATTACCTTACCAGCCTGTCTTTGCTGTCAAATAATGCATTCTGGTCCTTCCTCGCGCTGCTCCCACTGGACAAGTCAAAAGTCAAGAACCCCATTGAGCCCGAGAAAGGATGATGTCTACTGTTCTTTCTGTGCCTGTTTCTTCTTTGGACACCGAATCCGGAGATGGCGGGAACGGCCTGCTTCGCAGTCATCGCCGCGGGACAACCCGTGACCATCCCAAGAAATGGCGGATAACAAAAGCCTCAACCGGATGGGCGGCCAGATGCACTACGTGACCGCCGACAACAGGGACTTCCTGCTGGCGATTGTGAAAGGGCTGAAGATCTCTGTGTTATAATTCCCATGATAGGAATAACTGAAAACTGTGAAAGTCATTGATGTCATACGACTTATCGAACGTGACGGTTGGTATTTGTATGCGACCCAAGGCAGCCACAGACAATACAAGCATCGGCTCAAGCCGGGGCGCGTGACAATCGCCGGAAAGTTGTCCGATGATCTGGCTCCCGGAACGTTCAATAGCATTCTTAAACAGGCGAATCTCAAGGAATTCAAGTGATGGGATACGGCGTGGTCATAGAGAGAGCAGCTTCCAACTACTCGGCTTATGTACCGGATTTGCCGGGATGCGTGGCTACCGGCGAGACAATCGAACAAGTCGAGCAAGAGATTCGGGCGGCGATTCGGTTTCATCTTGAGGGTTTGCGTGAAGACGGGTTGCCCATTCCGCCGCCGGTTTCACTTTGTGAGACGGTTGAGGTCTAGTCTCTTCGCCAGGGTCTTTGTTGGCATGCAAAGACGGACAAGGAAGCGTTCCTGTTGGCGCTGGTGGAAGGACTGGAGGGGGCTTGGAAGATTCAATATTCTATGGCATGGTTACCCATATGATGACAACCATCGATATTGCGGGCGCGCTTTACGACGAAGTCCGGCGCGTGGCACACGAGGAAAGCACCACGGTAAAGGCCCTGGTCGAGGAGGGGCTGCGGCACATGATCGCCCTGCACAAGCAACGTGCCCCCTTCACCCTGCGCAATGCCACGTTCAAGGGCAACGGGCTCCAGCCGGAGTTCTCTGGCACGTCCTGGGACCAGATCCGAAATGCCGCCTATGAAGGGCATGGCGGATGATTGCCGTCGACACGAACCTGCTGGTCTATGCCCGCCGGTAGGGTGCGGCATGGCATGACAGGGCCTGTGCATGCATCAGGCAGCAGGCGGAAGGCGTGGCGCCCTGGGCTATTCCCTGGCCGTGCATTCATGAATTTTTTGCCATTGTCACCCATCCGCGCATCTATTCGCCCCCCACGCCGCGGGACAGGGCGGTCGAACAGATCGACGCATGGATGGAGTCGCCGAGCCTGGTGCTGCTTGGTGAGGCCCAGGACTATTGGCCGAAGCTTCGTGCATTGGTTCTGAACGGCCGCATTGCCGGTCCCCTGGTGCATGACGCCCGAATCGCAGCGCTTTGCATTCAGCACGGCGTGCAGGAAATCTGGACGGCAGACCGGGACTTCGGCCGGTTTGCGGGGATAGCCGTGAACAACCTGTTGCTTTGAATTGCGGGATTATGCCGAGCCCGCGATATGATAAGCGCTTCAACCGCATGGGCAATGCGTTGTGCGACGGCGGACAACAGGGCCTCCGCTGACGTTTGTGAATTTGAACTGAAAAACATGAATGGCTTAGAATTGTGCCATTGAAACAGCAGCGGCCCTTGCCTTTGGGCCAAACAGAACATGGAGGGCGTATGGATATTGCATCGTATCGTGCGGTTTTGCGCCCCCGGTCTGACTGCTGAGGCAATTACGCTAGTATTACCGTAACAGCTGTCCATCCCGGGACGGCTGTTCTTTTTTTTGTCCAGCCACAGGCGCGATGCCGCACGTTTTCCGATTTCTCATTTAACTGGAACTCAAAACGGAGAACGGAAATGAATTTGGAAAACATGGGCTGGAATGCCCTATGGGAAAAGCAGTTTGACACTTGCCTGCAGGACGGGCTTTGCCCGGCGCGGGTTACCTGCGAACATCGTGATGCATATGACGTGGCCGGGGCGGCGGGCGAACTACGGGCGGAAGTCTCCGGCCGGTTTCGTTACGACCATGCCGTGCGCGCGGAATGGCCGGCGGTGGGCGACTGGGTCGGTCTGACGGCCCGTCCCGGGAAGGTGCCGCGACCATACACGCGGTACTGCCGCGGAAGAGCCGGTTTTCGCGCAAAGTGACCGGCGAAAAGACGGAAGAACAGATCGTGGCGGCCAACGTTGATCTGGTGTTCCTCGTGAGCGGGCTGGACGACGATTTCAATGTCCGCCGGATCGAGCGGTACCTGACGCTGGCCTGGGACAGCGGCGCGCGGCCGGTGATCGTGCTGAACAAGGCGGATCTGTGCCCTGACTTGGCAGAGTGTGTCGCGGAGGTTGAATCGGTCGCATTCGGGACGCCTGTTCTTACGGCAAGCGCCCGCGACGGTTACGGACTGGAAGGCCTGCGCGGCATGCTGACACCGGGAAAGACAGGAGCGTTTCTCGGGTCGTCGGGCGTCGGGAAGTCGTCGATCGTAAACGTCCTGCTGGGCAAACCGCTTCAGGCCACACAGGCCGTTCGCGGCACCGACAGTCACGGCAGGCACACAACATCCCGCCGGGAACTGATCCTGCTGTCCGGCGGCGGCATGGTGATCGACACGCCCGGCATGCGCGAACTCCAGCTCTGGACCGACGAGGAGGGGCTTGGAACCGCGTTTGCCGACGTTGAGGAACTCGCCGTCCTGTGCAAGTTTGCCGACTGCAACCACGAGGACGAGCCCGGCTGCGCGGTCCAGGCCGCGCTCGAAGACGGCACGCTCAGGCAGGATCGGTTCAACGGTTACCTGAAACTGCGGCGCGAGGTCCGCTACATCGCCCTGCGCCAGGAGCGGAGCGCGCGGGCCGTTGAACGAATCCGCTGGAAAAAGATCGCGAAGGAAATACACCGAATCGAGAAGGAGAAAGGGAAAGGGAACAAGTAGCCATACCCAAGCCCCATATGCGATGGCACCCCCGCAGCAGAAGCGACCGCTGCTGCTTGCTGTCAGCAATTGCGCGGGGATTGGAGACACAAGTCACTTGGTTACTGGCACCCAACCAACTGAACGGCAGGAACGGAGCTGCGGCTCCCATATTCCTGCCGTTCTTCTTCTTGTCGTTATTGGAATGAACCGGCGGATGTTACAGCGACCATCCTTCGCGGTATGCACAACGGATAAACCTGTTGGCCTCGTCGACGTTGGTGCATTTCATATTAGGCCCGTCCCAGTCGAGTCTCTTGCCGACGCGGATGGCCAGATTGCCCAGCAGGACGTTTTCGGTGAGCGGACCCGAATAATCGAAATGAGCGCCAGCCGGATTGCCGCCCTTGCAGGCCGCCACCCAGTCTTTGTGATGACCGTTGGAGCGCGGGATAGT
>CAIXUF010001178.1 GCA_903922535.1 Candidatus Hydrogenedentota bacterium | reverse complement strand
TCGCCGTAGGGCGAGAAGTCATAGCGCGCCTTGGCGGACTTGTCCTGTCCCAGCATCTGCCGCGGACTGCCCAGGTGGTCGTTCAGGTTGAAGCGCCAGTCGGCCGTGGCCGGGTCCGCCCCGGCGTAGGCCGCCAATCCGGGCACGTAGCCCGTCTGCAGCGCGCCGATGGGCGACCCGCCGGTTCCGGCGGCGTATTCGCCGCTCTCCTCCCAGCCGGACCAGCGGAACCAGGTGGTCTGCACCGGCTGGCCCGAGAACAGGGTGATTTCACTGCGCCGTTTGCCCAGCCCGTCATAGCCGTAGACCGTCAGCAGCGATTCGTCCGGGAATCCGGACACGCTTGTCACCAGTTTGTCCCCATAGCGGTAGCCGTAGGTGGCTGTGTATGAACCGGCAGTCTTGGTCAGGTTGCGCCCCCAGGCATCGTAGGTGAAATTCGTGGTGGTGCCGTTGGCGTTCATGGCGGTGAGCTCGTTCGCCGCGTCGTAGGTGTACGCCGTGTTCGACGCGTCTTCGGCGGTCACCTGGATATCGTCGAACGAATAGGTGCCGTTGGCCGCCAGCACCAGGTACCACCTGGTCCCGGACAGCAGCGTGGCGTTGTCCACGCTGCACACCCGCGACTGCGCGCCGCCCTTCAGCCCGCGCCACACCTCAATGTGCGGGCCGTCGGCGATGATGGTCACGTCGTACCAGGCGCCCGGGGTGGTCGCCCAGGCGCCCGTGACCAGGTTGACCTGCGTGCCCGTGCGCACCTCGGTCACCCGGAACGAGGAGGGGAACATGCGCAGTATCGCGTTGTTGTTGGAGGCCGTGTAGCGGAAGAGCACCTGCGCCTCCGGCCCGGGGGTGCCGCTCGTGTCCCGGTAGGAGAACTTCATCTGGAAGTCGGCGTTGGACGTGTCATGCCGCACGTTGCACGAGGCCGTCGTCGTGTTGACGAGGTAGTTGCCTGCGGTGGTGAAAGAGCCGGGGGTGTCCGGCACCCACCCGTCGAAGGAGGGGCTCGTGAAGGTGCTTGTGAAGCTCTGGCTGGCCGTGCGCGGCACGCCCATGCGGATGTCGTCGAAATGGGCGACCGTGTTGGGGGTTGTGTCGAGGGCAATCGCTTCGCCCGACAACCGCGTCGCGGTGTTGACCGAGCCCACAGGATAGAGCTTCTGTCCGCGGAAACCGCGCCACACCTCGATGGTGGCGCCCGCGGCGCGCACGTACACGTCGTACCAGGTGTTGGACGTCGTCACAACGCTGGTGTCCGTGAGCAGGTCGGTGGTGACGCCGCCGACCTGTTGCTTGATGTTGAAGCTGGCCGCGTTGAAATTGACGCGCACGCAGTCGCTGGTGGCATTGGTGCGGCGCAGCAGCAGGCGCGTGCGCGCGCCGGACACGTTCACGTCCTCAATCTTGTAGCTGTACCAGTACTCGCCGTCGCTGTTGGTGATGTTCTGGCTGATTTCCGGGGTGGACCCGCTGGCCGTGTTCACGGCCTCCTGCGAGGCGGCGGACCAGGTGCCCACGGTTTGCCAGGTCGGGTTTGACGTCAGGTTACCGTCGGCAAAGCTGTCAAAGAACTGCTGGGTGCAGGGCGTGACCGTCTTGGCCGTGAGGTTGTCGCCGTCGTCATACTCGAAACCGTGGCGGCCTGTGACCGCGCCCGCGCTGTTCTTGTGAAAGGCCCGGGAGAGCCGGTTGCGGCCGTCGTACAGATAGGTCCACGCGGCGGAATCGCCCGTCCGGGCCGACGCGATGTTCCGCAGGTTGTTATTGTTGTCGTAGCTGTAGTTCCACCCCTCGACGACCGTCGCGCCGTCCTTGTGCTGCAGCGAGGCCGGGCGCCCCTGCGTGTCGTAAGCGTACTGGCTGGATATGCCGTTGGGCATGGTCTGCGTCAGCAG
>CAIXUF010001177.1 GCA_903922535.1 Candidatus Hydrogenedentota bacterium | reverse complement strand
GCCAGCAGCTTCCGCTCGTCCAGCGGAATGCCCAGCTTGGCGAAAGTTTCGAGCAGTTTGGGGTCCACCTCATCCAGGCTCATCGGGCCCTTCCTGGCCTTGGGCGCTGAATAGTAGCGCAGGTCCTGGAAGTCTGGCTTCTCATAATGCACGTTGGCCCAGGTGGGCTCATCCATCCGCAGCCAGTTGCGGTAGGCCTTCAGCCGCCACTCCAGCATCCACTCCGGCTCACCCTTGCGGGCGGATATGGCCCGGATGATGTCTTCATTCAGGCCCTTCGGGAAGGTGTCCGTTTCGATGTCGGTGGTCCATCCGTATTTGTATTCGCCCTTGGCAAGATCCTCCACCTCGCGGGTGCTGCGCTCCACGCGGCTGCCCTCGTAGGCGGCGGTCTCCAAGCTGTCTTTCGGGATAGACATCCAGTTTTCTCCATAATATGTGGTGTGAGCGTGAACTCCGCTCCTTCCACCCTGACTCAACCACTTATTCCGACAACAGCGCCCGGCATAGGCTCTATTCCCCCCAAGGCTTTGCGCCAGACTCGGGTGGGACGGGGTGCAATACATTGCGCGGGTTGTGTATCGTTGTCTGCCAGAACGGTTCCAATGGCCGACGGCGTCTATTCTGACACGCAGGCCGACCAAGCCGCAACCACTAACGAGTCTAACCCACTAGAACGGCGCGAGAACTGGTTTTATGAAAAAGCCTGACACAAAACTGCCCGCGGTGGTCTGGGCGCTGGGTCTTGCCAGCTTTCTGACCGACCTGTCCAGCGAAATGATTTATCCGCTGCTGCCCGTGTTCCTCGCCGGGACCCTCGGCGCGGGGGCCGTGGCGCTGGGCATTATCGAGGGTGTCGCCGAGACCACCGCGTCGGTGCTGAAGATTTTCTCGGGACACTGGGCCGACCGGGTCACCCGGCGCAAACCCATCGTGCTCGCCGGATACACCCTGTCCAGCCTGGCGCGCCCGCTCATCGGACTGGCCTGGGCCTGGCCCGTGGTCATGGCCCTGCGCTTCACCGACCGGGTCGGCAAGGGCGTGCGCACCTCCCCGCGCGACGCGCTCATCGCCGACGCCGTGTCCGCGGATAGGCGCGGCGAGGCCTTCGGCATCCAGCGCAGCCTGGACCACGCAGGTGCGGTCTGCGGTCCGCTGGTGGCCGCCGGGCTGATGACCTTTCTCGGGCTGTCCCTGCGCAATGTGTTTCTGCTCGCCGCCGTGCCCGCCGTGGCGTGCATCGTGGCGCTGGCCGTGGGCATCCACGAAACGCCGCGCGTCCTCCCTGTCAAGCGTGCCGGAGACAAAATCGAGCGCGCGGTTAGTCCGGCATACCGCCGCTTCCTGATTGCGCTGGCGCTTTTTGCGCTGGGCAACAGCACCGACGCCTTTCTGCTGCTGCGGCTGTCCGGTGCCGGCGTAACGGCCGCGCTGATCGCCGTGCTCTGGTCCGCGCACCACGTGGTCAAGATGACGGCCGCCTATTACGGCGGCAGTTTGTCCGACCGCGTCGGCCGCAAGACCATGGTGATGGCGGGGTGGGGCGTCTATGCGCTGGCCTATCTCGGCTTTGCGCTGGTGGACCATGCCGTGCCGCTCATCGTGATATTCCTGGCCTACGGCCTCTACCAGGGCTTTTGCGAGCCCAGCGAAAAGGCGTGGGCCGTCGATCTCGTTCCCGCAAGTGTGCGCGGTGCGGCGCTGGGCTGGTACAACGGCGTCACCGGCCTGGCCGCCCTTCCCGCGAGCATCGTTTTTGGACTTGTCTGGCAGTCTTTCGGCGCGCCGGCCGCGTTTATGCTGGGTTGTGTGCTGGCAGGTCTGGCCGCGCTGCTGCTGGCGCGTGTGCCGGCCCGGGCGTGAAGACCGGCTGATAGGGAGTCCAGGGACGAGAAGAACCAAGCCGGTGTTCTCAAGAGGGGTGAGGACATCATGATCAATGGACGATATGGACGATAT
>CAIXUF010001176.1 GCA_903922535.1 Candidatus Hydrogenedentota bacterium | reverse complement strand
CGGCGGCGCTCGGCCAGAGCGCGCCTGTCAGCAGCCGCAGCGCCAGAAACAGCAGCACCGAGGCCCCCGCATGAAAGAGGAGATTGGTGAGATGGTAGCCCCCGGCACGCATGCCGTACAGGCTGTGGTCGAGCATGAGCGAGATCCACGTCAGGGGATGAAAATAGAGGGCCTTCTCCGTGACGAAGGCCCAGCCGATGGATTTCAGATTCAGGCCCGCCAGCACCTGCGGGTTTTCCGTGACATAAAGCTGGTCGTCGTAACTCACAAACCCGTGTGAGAGCGTCCGGCCGTAAACGGCAATGCACGCGAGCACGAGTACAACACAAACACCCGCCACGATGCGCCGTTGCGGGCGCGGCGCGGGGGTCGCGGCAGTAGGCACAGAGGGAGGAGGCACGGAGGGGGCCGCGGGACGGGCCGCAGGCGCCGTGCCGGTTGGCTTCGTCTTCTTTCCTGATTTCAAGCGCGCCATTGGATTTAGCAGGTCCCAGATTTCAGTGAAAGCGCAACGTGCTTTTCGGTTTCAACGGACGCTATTATTTCCCGACCGCGACGGCCTTGTCCAATTCCGCAGCCTTCTTCAGGAAACCGTCGGCCTCTTCCTGGCGTCCCAATTTGACCAGTGCGGTGGCCAGGAACTTCATGGATTTGACATATCGCGGGTCTATTTCGAGCGCCTTTCGGAATTGGAGTTGGGCCTCTTCGTACTGCCCCTGGTTCATGAGGCACATGCCAAGGTTGTGCAGCGCGGGGACACACGCCGGGTCCAGATTCAACGCCTTCCGCAGATAGACCACGGCGTCGTCATGGCGCTTCTGGTCCATGGCAATTTTGCCTAGGTTGCTCAGGGCGTTGACATGATCCGGCTTGAGGGCCAGCGCCTTTTTCAGATATGTTTCGGCCTCGTCGTTGCGCCCCTGGTCCATGGCGAGCACACCGAGGTTGTTGAGGGCTTTGATGTATCCCGGATCCAGGTCCAGCGCCTTCTTCAGATAGGTCCTGGCCTCATCATAGTGTCTCTGTTCCAGGGCGAGCTTTCCCATGTTGGTGAGTGCGCTGACACATTCCGGGTCCGCGTCCAGCGCCTTCGTCAGATACTCCTTGGCCTCGTCATAGCGATGCTGGTCGAGGGCGATCAGGCCCATGTTGGTGAGCGCGCTGGGATATCCCGGTTCCAAGTCCAGTGTCTTCGTCAGATAAACCCTGGCCTCGTCGTAGCGTCTCTCCTCCATGGCGCATTTGCCCAGGCCGTTGAAGGCGATGCTGCTTTCCTGCCCGACATCCACCGCATGGCGGAAGAGCGTCCTGCTGTCACGCCAGTAGCCGGTCTGGACGCCGGCGCAAACGGTCAGCATGATGATCGCGATGCCCGACACGGCCGCCACGGCGCGCTTGGGCAATTGCCGGGCCGCCGCCAAATCGGCCGCGCCCCACGCCACCATGATGAACACGCCGATGGACGGGATGTAGGTGTAGCGGTCGGCGTGGGAGAACTGGCCGGCCTGCACCAGTTCTATGACGGGCACCAGGGTTCCCAGGTACCAGAACCATCCGACGATCAAATAGGGATACCGGCGGGCGTGGCGCAGGCAGAGCAGGGTGACCGCGGCCAACACCACGGCCGCCCCGGCGATCTGCCACAGCGGGCGCGCGATCGGATGCGGATAGAACACCGCCAGGCCCGCGGGCCACGCGGTCTTCACCAAATACAGCACGTAGACAACCACGGCATTGGCGCATCGCGCCGCAACGGGGACTTTCTTGCCGAAATCCAGATTGTTGCCGCCCGCCTGCATCACAAACGTGCTCACACTGGACAGCGCGGTTATCAGGAACAGGGGAATCTTCTCGACCACCAACGGAGCCGCCTTTCGGGCCATGACGGCAAGGGGTGCGTCGCGGTCCACCCGGCCGAGGGGCCAGTAGTCCAGCAGCAGCAGCACGAAAGGCAGCGTCACCACCATCGGCTTCGACATCAGCCCGAGCACAAACGCCACAGCAACCACCACATACCGCACGGGGCCACGACGGCGCACATACAGGCCGTATGCGCCCAGCGCGAGCATCCAGAAGAACGCGCTGAGGACATCCTTGCGTTCGGCAATCCATGCCACGGATTCCACGTGGAGCGGATGCACCGCGAACAATGCCGCCACGGCCGCGCTTGGCCAGAGCGCCCCTGTCATGAGCCTTAACGCCAGAAACAGCAGCACCGAAGCCGCAGCGTGAAAGAGGAGACTGGTGAGGTGGTGGCCCCAGGGATGCATGCCGTACAGGGTGCAGTCGAGCATGTGCGACATCCAGGTCAACGGGTGAAAATAGAGGGCCTTGTCCGTGACAAAGGCCCAGCCGATGGATTCGAGACTCAGGCCCGCCTGCACCTGCGGGTTGCCTGTGACGTAAAGCTCGTCGTCGTAGTATATGAACCCGTGCAGGAGCGTCTGGCCGTAAATGGCGGCGCACGCGATTACAAGGGCGGCGCAGACGCCCGCCACCGCGCGCTTTTGCGGCCGCGTTCGGGGAGCCCCGGCTTCCTTGACGGCGGGTTTTGTTCTCTTGCCTGATTTCGAGTGGGCCATGTGACGGTCAATCCTATAATCGCGGCAAACCAAGAACTGCATCCAGGCGAATCAGGTGCCTGCGCGGGCCGGGCAGCGCGTCGGCAAGGGGAAGAACATCACTTGTTCTTGTCCGTGCGGGGCGGGTTCGATTCGGCAGCCCGCTTGAGCCAGGCGTCGGCCTCTTCCCGGCGCCCCAACTTGGCCAGCGCGGTGCCAAGGGCCTTCATGGACTTCGCATAGTGCGGGTCTATTTCAAGGGCCTTTCGGAAATGGCGCTGGGCCTCTTCGTACTGTTCCTTGTTCATGAGACACAGGCCAAGGTTGTGCATCGCGGGGACACATTTTGGGTCCAGATTCAGCGCCCTCTTCAGATACGTCATGGCCTCATCATCGCTCCCCCGGTCCATGGCGAGCTTGCCCAGGTTGCTGAGGGCGTTGACGTGGTCCGGCTTCAGGCTCAGCGCCTTCTTCAGCCAGACAGCGGCCTCATCGTTGTGCCCCTGATCCATGGCGACCACGCCGAGGTTGTTGAGGGCTCTGACATATCCGGGTTCCAGGTCCAGCGCCCTTTTCAAATACGCCTCCGCCTCATCATAACGCCTCTTGCTCTTGGCGACCACGCCGAGGTTGTAGAGGGCTTCAACATCCTTCTGGTTGAGGTTCAGCGCCTTCTTCAGCAGGGTCTCGGCGTCATCATAACGCCCCTCGTTCACGGCGAGCGTGCCCAGGTCGTTGAGGGCGTTGCCGTATCCGGGATCCAGTTCCAACGCCCTGTTCAGGTACGCCTTTGCCTCATCATAGCGCCCCTCTTCCGCAGCGACTTTGCCCAGGTTGGTGAAGGCGATGCTGCTCTCCTGCCCAACGGCCACCGCATGGCTGAAAAGCGTTTTGTTGTCATGCCAGTAGCCCGTTTGGACGAATGCACAGGCTGTCAGCATCACGATCGCAACCCCTGAGGCGGCCGCCACGGCGCTCCTGGGCACGCGCCACGCCGCGGCCAGGTCGGCC
This sequence comes from Candidatus Hydrogenedentota bacterium, assembly GCA_903922535.1. Next base: position 2,514 of record CAIXUF010001176.1, on the reverse strand, counting down.
ACGCCCCAGGCGGCCATGATGAACACGCCGATGGAGGGGAGGTAGGTGTAGCGGTCGGCATGGGAGAATTTTCCCGCCTGCACCAGTTCGATGACGGGCACCAGTGTCCCCAAATACCACAACCATCCGACAATCAGATAGGGGCGGCGGCGGGCCTCGCGCAGGCAGAACAGGGTGATTGCGGCCAGTGCCACGGTTGCCCCGGCGATCTGCCATGCGGGCCGCCCCAGCGGATGCGGATAGTACACTGCCAGTCCCGAAGGCCACACCATTTTCACCACGTAGAGCGCGTAGACGACCAGCGCATTGGCGCCGCGCGCCGCAAAGGGGACGTTCTGGCCGAAGGACAGATTGTTGCCGCCTATCTGCATCACCAGTGTGCTCGCGCATGAAACTGCCGTTATCAGAAACAGGGGGATCTTCTCCGCCGCCAGCCCGGCGGTCTTTCCGGCCACGGATCCAAGGGGAGCGGTGCGGTCCACGCGCCCGAGAGGCCAGTAGTCCAGCAGCAGCAGCGCGAAAGGCAGCGTCACCACCATCGGCTTCGACATGAGCCCCAGGACAAAGGCCGCCGTTACGGCGGCATAGCGCACCGCGCCGCGGCGGCGGACATATAGGCCGTAGGCGCCCAGCGCGAGCATCCAGAAAAACGCGCTGAGGACGTCCTTGCGCTCGGCAATCCATGCCACCGATTCCACATGGAGCGGATGCACCGCGAAGAGCGCCGCCACGGCGGCGCTCGGCCAGAGCGCCCCTGTCATAAGCCTTAGCGCCAGAAACAGCAAGACCGAAGCGGCGCTGTGAAAGAGAAGATTGGTGAGGTGGTGCCCCCAGGGATGCAGGCCGTACAGGCTGCAGTCGAGCATGTGCGACATCCAGGTCAACGGGTGGAAATAGAGGGCCTTGTCCGTGGTGAATGCCCAGGCGGCGGATTGCAGGTGCAAACCCGCCTGCACCTGCGGATTCTCGGTGACGTAGAGGTTGTCGTCGAAGTTTACAAACGCGTGCGAGAGTGTCCGGCCGTAGACGGCAAAGCATGCGAGAACGAGGGCGGCACAAACGGCCGCCACCACGAGCCTTTGCCTGCGCGGACTGGGGGCGATGGGGGAGGGTGCCCCCCCCTTGGCAGTGGGTTTGGATCTCTTGTCTGGTTTTGATTGTGCCATTGAATTCGGTGAATCACAGGTTTCGGCGAGAATGCGATACGCATTCCGGCTGTATCAAACGCACCCCCGCCACATCAAGCGAACCAGTGGGTGCCCCCCGGCCACTTTTCAAACGCCTGATGCGCAAACCGGCTTCTTTCACTTGCTCTTCCTCTCTGTGCGGGCCGGGTCCAATTCTGCCGCCTTCTTGAGATAGCGGTCAGCTTCTTCCTGGTGTCCCAATTTGGCCAGAGACATGCCGAGGTTCTTCATGGCGTCAGTGTTGTTTGGAGATATCTCCAAAGATTTCCGGAGATAGCGCTGGGCCTCCTCATACTGTCCCTGATATATGAAACAGGCGCCCAGGTTGTTGAGGACGCTGACATCTTCCGGATTCAAGTCCAACGCTTTCTTAAGAAGGATCTCGGCCTCATCATAATGCCCCTGGAACATGTGCAGCGCGCTCATGTTATTGAGGGCATTGCCATGATCCGGCTTCAGTTTCAGTGCTTTCTTCAGGCAAACCCCGGCATCATCATAGCGCTTTTCGAGCAGGGCCAGCTTGCCCATGTTGTTCAGAACGAGGACATCATCCGGCCGCAGGTCCAGCGCTTGCGCCAAGTCGGCCCTGGCCTCGGCATAATGCCCCTCGTCCATCGCGACTTTTCCCCGACCGCCGAAAGCGACACTGCTCTTGTGGCCAACGGCGATCGCGTGGCCGAAAAGGGAATAGCTGTCGCGCCAGCAGCCGGTCTGGATGACCGCGCAAACCGCCAGCGCGGCCAGCGCGGCGCCCGAGGCAACGGCCACGGCGATCTTCGGCACACGCCATGACGCCGCCAAATCGGCCACGCCCCACACGGCCATGATAAACGCCCCGAGCAAGGGGAGGTAGGTGTAGCGGTCGGCATGGGAGAAGCTGCCAATGCGCACCAGGCCAATGACAGGCGCCAGGGTTCCCAAATACCACAGCCACCCGACGATCAGCCAGGGGCGGCGGGGAGCCTGGTACAGGCAGAACAGGCTGACTGCCGCCAGCGCAAGGGCGGCGCCGGCCACCTGCCACACAGGATAGGCATTCGGGTATGGGTAATATGCCGCAAGACCCGAGGGCCACACCGCTTTTGCCAAATACAGCACGTAGACGACCAGGGCATTGGCGCACCGCAGCGGGAACGAGACTTTTCCGGCGAAATCAATGTTGTTGCCGCGGGCCTGCATCACGAAAGTGCTCAGGCAGGAGAGCGCCGTTATCAGGAACAGGGGGATCTTCTCCGCGGCCAGCCAGGCCGCCTTTCGGACCATGACGCCGAACGGATCGCCGAACTTAAGCCGTTCCAGGGGCCAGCAGTCCAGCAGCAGCAGCGCG
>CAIXUF010001175.1 GCA_903922535.1 Candidatus Hydrogenedentota bacterium | reverse complement strand
GTTCGGCATCAGGTTCAGCGGAAGCTTTTCATAGGAGCGCCAGCCGAACACGATGATCGTGAGGAAAAGCATGATCATCGTCACCGGACGCCGGATGGCGAGACGGTACTTTTTGTTCGAAGTGTCTTCAGGAGTGTTGGTCATACGGGCGATCCGCCGGGTTGCGTCGCGCGCCGGGGCGCGCCATCCTGTGTGATGCCCCGTTCGGGGGCGGGGAAAGGGCCTACTTGGCTGCGGCCTCTTCCATTTCCTTCTGCTTCTTGGCCTCCTCTTCGGATTTCTTCTTCGCGGCGGCGATCGCGTCGTCGAAAGACACGCCCTCGCGGGCCTTAAGCTCCTTTTCGGCGCTGGTAATGGTCACATACGAGTTCTGCTTGAGCGTGTGCTGGCCAAGCACCACCACCTGCGTGTTGTCGTCCACCCCCGAAAGGATCTCGATGCTGTTGCTGTCCTCAAGCCCCGTCTTCACCTCGACGCGCTGGGCAACGTAGGCCGCCTCTTCCGGCTTGGCCGCCGGCTCCGGCGCCGCTGCGGGCGCTGCGGGCGCCGGCTGGCCCGGCACGGTCGCCTGCGACTCGGGCAGCACCGTCATCAGGTACATCCTGGCGTTCTCCTCAATCACCGCGTCCTTGGGAACCACGAGCGCGTTCTTGTGGGTTTCCATGACAAGCCGCACGCGGGCAAAGGCCGCGTCGCGCAGTTTCGCCTTGTCCGCGGCGGTGAAATCGAGCACCACCTTGACCGTGCCGCTGAGCGGATCAACGCTCGGATTGATGCGGCGCAGCTTGGCGGTGAATTCCTGCCCCTCCATCGTGTCCACGCGCACCCGCGCCTCCTGTCCCACGGACAAACGCGAAAGTTCCTTCTCGGGCACCTGGATGGGAAGCACATAGGAGTCTGTGTCCACCAGCGAGAACACCGGCATGCCGGGGGACACGAGTTGGCCCAGTTGAAGGTTGCGCCGGGTCACCACACCGCCTATCGGCGCCGTGATGGTCTGGTGCTTCAACTGCGCCTGGTTGATTTCCAGCAGCGCCTTGGCCTGGTCGTAGGCGAACTTCGTGTTGTCCCGCTCCACCGGCGCGCCTATGCCCTCCGCAAGGCTCTGCTCCGCGATCTGGTACGCCGTTTTGCGCTGCTCCACCTGGATGAGCGTCTGCCGCATCTGGGCGTCCATCTCCGTCTTGTCCAACTCCGCAAGAACAGCGCCCGACTTCACGCGGTCGCCCTCTTCGGCGTTCACCGAAAGGCATACGCCCGTTCCCTTGGAAAGCACTTCCACACGGTTCTCCGCCACAATGCGCGTCGTGGTCTCAAAGTAGGCCGAGATGTCGGCCCGTGAGGGATGGTTCACTTCGACGGGGATGAGTATCCGTTCCGATTCCGGCTTCTTCGCCTCTCCGCCTGGAACAGCGCCCGTGGTGGGCGCGGGCTGCTTGCTGTCCGGCGCGGCCCCTTCGACCGACTTGGAACACCCGGCCGCCAGCAGTACCACGCAACACAATGCCAAAACCAAGACTCTATTCAACATGGACTCTCCTGAACTGTCCCCGCGCTTTCTCACGGCCTTTTCAGGCCATTCAAAACGCATGGACACCCAAAGGTTAATAGGTGCGTTCACGAAAAACTGTGCCGGGACAACGTTCGCAACGTGTCAACGGTCCACCGCACAGCCCTCTCAACCATCGTCAGAAAAAGCAACACCCACAATGATTGAAGACATTACTCATGAGACCGCCGAACATTACAATCGGGTTTCACATAATGTACATTTCGCCCGGCGTTGTGAAACCCGGTATCGGGGCGGTCCCCTGAGCGCACAACTATAGCAGACCAAGGGGGTGGACATAAAGAATCTTTCGCACTATGTCCATGCAAATCCCCCCTCTGAAACCCCTTTTCAACGCCATGGTCAAGCCGATTTGTCATCCTCAGCGAAGCGCCTTGTCCTCCCAGGCGCAGAACTCTTTGTCACCTGGGCGAAGCCGTTTGTCATCCTGGGCGAAGCCGTTTGTCATCCTGGGCGAAGCCGTTTGTCATCCTGAGCGAAGCCGTTTGTCATCCTGAGCGAAGCCATTTGTCATCCTGAGCGAAGCGAAGGATCTCTTCCCCCCGCCAACCCGTTGCGAAAGAGTGGGTTACGCTCCCGGCAACTCGTCCCGGATACGGCGCGGATGAACGCCCTGTTTCTCCCATTTCGCCTCTATGGCAACCCGGCGCTCCTGCTGCGCCTTGCGCACCCGCGGCATCCACACCCGAAGGTCAAGCGAGGACGGGAGCATCTTCCCGATAAAGGGCACCATCAGCGAGTCACTCAGGGCATCGCAAAAGGAATCGTACAGTTGCACATGGTTCTTGAGCCGCGCCTCCTCGTCGGTGGGCGTGTCCAGCAACACCGCATCGAGGTCGATGAAGAAGAACCGATCACCTTCACGGGTGAAAATGTTCTTGCCCGACAAGTCGGCATGATAGGCGCCCGCCGCCTCAATGCTGTTTATGCCGTCGGCCATGCGGTCCAGAAATCCGCCAATCGCATCCGCGCCCGCCCCCTGCTTCAGCAGCGACAGCAGGAATTCCTCGGCATTGATTTGTCCGGCAAGGTACTGAAGCACAAACACCGTGCCGCTGACCAGCCCCAGCCGCCCCTTCTCGACAAAAGCCAGCGGCTCGGGAACGCACACATGGTTTGCCCGCAAATGGTGGGCGGCCAGCCAGGGACGGCGGTAACGGCTGCGCAGCAGCGTGTGGCGTGCCAGGGCAGCGCCCGCGCGGCTTTCCTTGACCACCCAATGCCCCACCCGCCGCACCTCGGCTTTCCGGGAGGATTTCATAATCTCTCCGGGATGGCCCAGCAGCGTCTTCAACTGCTCATCGGTCACATCATTCCGGAGGTACACCGTTCGGCCCCATTGCCGGTTCATTCGGAAATTCGGGGGACACATGGGGTTCGTCCGTGCCTTGTCGGTACTGCTCATGCTCATGCTTTCTTGCCCCGCATACGGTCTGAGAAACACCCTTTCAACCGGTACAACATGTCCAGCCGGGCCGGGATTCCCGCGCCCCCAAAATCGCCGTAACCGGCCAGAAAGGCGGCAAAACAGGCATCCGGCAGACCGTTCTTTTGCAGCGAACGCCGAAACCGAAGCAGATTGCGGCTGCACCGCACCCTGCCCGGCACCGGCCCCACCACGGCACGGTCCAGATCAATAAGGTGGGGGAGACCCGCCGCAACCACAATATTCTTCACCTGAAGGTCGGCATGCCATACACCGCGCCGGTGCATGTCCCGCACCACAGCGCCCACACTTTCCATCATGCGCGTCCGCTCCGGACGGCATTCTTCCGAGGCATGGACTTCCAGCCAAGCCAGCAAATCCGGCCCCGCCAGCAGTTCCGTCGCCAGCGCACCGCTAACCCAGAGACCGCGCCGCTCCCACAGAACCCCCAAAACCCGCGGCACCGGCACCCCCCGCTGTTCCACCCGCCAATGGGCGTCAAACTCGCTTCCCGGACGGTTAACAAGGAGATAATGACTGCCAAGCAGCCGCGCGATACACCCGCCCCGGTGACACACCCGCACCAACCCCTCACGCTCCGCCGACCACGCAAAACGCCGCAGCGCACCCCGTTCAGCGCGCTCCACCGCCGTGCAATTCTCCGCCGTGGTCAATGCCTGGGCAATGCCGTCGGCCCCTTCACAACGCACGATCAACCGCATCCGCCCCACAGTGCGCGTCTCAAACTCGTCTGAGGCAAGGATTTCCGGCAGTCCCATGGGCGTTCCCTAAAAAAGTGTGCCCCATTATGGAGTCTATACCCGTCTTCGCGCAAACCCACCTTCCGGCAACCCAACTTCCGGCACCGCGAGCGCCCGTCACTCTTGCGCAGGGGGCCTTCCGAAGACAGTGCCACTGACGAAACCTATCTTCCTATTCGGAGAAACCGTCTCCTCTCTGTCTTTCCCGCGAAAGCGGGAATCCAGTCCCACCAAGGACTTACGCATACGCGCGAAGTCCTGGATTCCCGCTTTCGCGGGAAAGACGGAGCGCACGGGTTCTTGTCATATCGTATTTGGAAGGCCCCGCAGGCGGGAGCATCCTTGCCGCCCCTCTTTCAGCCACCCGGAATACTGAACCAGAACAAAACAATAGCTTCTCTCGCACACTTTCATCAAAAAATGCTTTGCCCTTCGAAGAACGTCCTATTCGCCTCATAAGGCAGCGTTTACCTCCCTTGGGCAAAGTCATCCTGCGAACGGCGGTCGACTCACGCAAAATCTTTCGAAGGCACAGATTCCATGGACTTTACGGAAAAGACTGGGCACAAATTCGAATCACCTGCCGGGTCTGGTCCATATCTTCCATATCGTCCATATCGTCCATAGCGTCCATATCAGCCATAGCGTCCATATCAGCCATATCGTCCATATCGTCCATATCGTCCATATCGTCCATATCGTCCATATCGTCCATAGCGTCCATAGCGTCCATAGCGTCCATGCCGTCCACAAAGTCCAT
>CAIXUF010001174.1 GCA_903922535.1 Candidatus Hydrogenedentota bacterium | reverse complement strand
CCGGAAAGAGTTTGTCCAGGATGAGGCCAGGAAAGCAGAAAACGACCGCGAAGACTATTACGGCCACTTTGCCGAGTTTCTGACCAAGGCTGTAACTCGTACCGAAACTCCCACTGCCGCCGGACGTGACATTCTCCCACCACGTTGCTTGTCTGGTTGGCGTTGCTTGATCGGTCAACTTCTCCCATGTGCTTGCTTCTCTTGTCGGAGTAGCTTGTGCCGTGAGCTTTTCCAAACCCGTTGCTTCTCTCGTGGGCGTCGCCTGATCGGTCAGTTTCTCCCACGTCGTTGCTTCTCTTGTTGGTTTGGCTTGTCCGGTCAGTTTCTCCCATCCTGTTGCTGCCCGTTTCGGCATCACCTTCTTGTCTGACATGACATCATCTCCTTTCTGCAAGCGTCAGCCTTCAACGTTTGCGAACCCGCCAGGGTGAGCAATACGGTGCGAGGCGTTGGGTGCGCCGAGCATGGGCGCGGTGTAAATGGGTGCCCTGCCCGCAATGCTACGCATAGCGTCGCAGGCGGGAAGTCCCCTGTAGGATGAACCGCACATGAAAGTATGAAAGAACTACTACGCGAAGCCAACTCCGGAAGGGTAACCAACCCGGGGGATGATGGCTAGATGAAACCGGCGGGCCGACGGGCCGATGGACAAGAACCGCATATTAAGGCCGGTCACGATGCGACGAACTGGCACAACACAGCGGAATCGCGGGTTCAGTCGTGGATGTAAATGCGGCGGTCGTGCCGGGACGGAACACGCTCTTATCTGGGGAGAACCCGGATCCGGTAATCGGACGGGGAAGTCACCGCCAACTTCCTGCCGTCGAGATTCACCCTCGCTCTCAGCCAGTCCCATAACTGTTTCTCCGTTCCGGTGGGCTTTATCCTGTGATAGAGACCCATCCGTATTGACCACACTGCGCTGAGGAAGAACAAGCTCTCACGATGGCCCAAATCCCAGAACAGGTCTTCGGGAATATGGAAATCCCAGTCTATCGTGATGAGTGTCCGCATCGGGGTCGCCTTATACCATTCGCCGAGAGAGTGTGACAACGTTACCGTCACAATTGGTAGTGCTCGTCCGAAAAGTCGAATCTGACATGTCCAGCCGGGAGGCTGAATCGTGAAATCACCTTGCCCTTGTGCTTTGCGATTTGCTCGGGCATGTAGACGATGAACTCGGGCTTCTTCGGGTCTTTCCTGTAGACAACCCGTCCACGAGGGACTTCCTCGTATTCGAGATTCCGCCACTTTGGATTGGCGCGAATCGCCTTGTCCCATAGATCATAGTGGCTTCCCTCGAAGATCTTGAATTCGCCGTAGTCCACGGCATCTCGCAACGAGACACTCTCGGCATACATGGTGCCATCACAATCATCGATCCAGAAGATGCCAACTTCCGGCGTTGATGCTTTTCCCGTCGATGCCGCATTCTTGCGTCGGAACATGGCGAGCGCATCCCGCAAGGCCACCTCTTCGAGCATCTTAGTTTCCGATGTTCTGTCCATAAAGCTACTTCCCGTCCAGCATCCGCACCGCTGTCTCGTCCACGGCCTTCTCGTGCGGCGTTTGCTTCCAGGTGCTGTCTTGTTGGAACACCGTCCTGCCATGATG
>CAIXUF010001173.1 GCA_903922535.1 Candidatus Hydrogenedentota bacterium | reverse complement strand
TCCACGACGCGCAGGAACCCTGCGCAGAATGTGGCGGTTCCACGCCAACTCGAAGGGAGCCCGATATAACAGGCTGTCCTGCCAAGTGCGGCGGCCCGGGTGACACTGTTGATTGTCTGGTGAATGATCCGGACAGATGTCCTCACCCCTTCGCGTCGGCTCCTGCCGTGTCCTGCTTCCGCGGCGCTATGAAATTCGCCACACCAACCCATGTCACCCCGCATGCCCGTTTGGGCGGCGGCGGGGGCTTGGCCGCCGTGACCTAACGAACCCGGACCTCCCTGCCATGCCGCACCCTAACCAATCCAGTCCTGATGCCGACAACGGGTCTCGCCGGTCGCCGGCGGTCTTTCCCGTTGATCGAAAAACTCGTATCCGGCGGCCAGACGGGTGCCGACATTGCGGCGCTGGACGTGGCGCTGCACCATGACTTTCCCCATGGCGGCTGGTGCCCCAAGGGCAGACGGAGCCTTGATGGGCCGTTGCCCGCCCGCTACCTGCTCACCGAAACGCCGTCCGCCGATTACCTCCAGCGCACGGAATGGAATGTCAGGGACACCGACGGCACCGTGGTCTTCACTTTCGCCAGCGTGGCGACCGGCGGGTCACTCAAGACCATCGGGTTCGCCAAGAAACACCGCAAGCCCTGCATCCATATTTCCCGGGCTTCGGACAGCCTGTTCGGTCCGGCCCAGCAGTTGCAGGAATTCGTCAAGGAGCACGGGATCAAGACTCTCAACGTCGCGGGTTCACGGGAATCGAAAGAACCGGGGATCCATCAATGGGTGATGCGAGTGTTGGAAGATGCGTTCTTTTCGGCGGGGTGATCTTCACTTCCCCACGCAATAGAGGTGCCCCTGAGTGCGGAGAAACAAACATCCGTGGCTGATGGACGGCGTACTGAGGGTCGGCTCGTTGAGTTCGTTGGTGGAGAGGATTTGGAGCTTCGGAGAGGCTTGGACCACGATGCAGTTGCTCTGGTTGTTCATGAAATAGATCTTCCCATCGGCGGCGACGGGGGAGACCTTGACGTTCGTGGTGGTGAGGCGTTCCTGCCAGCGCGGTTCGCCGGTCTTGAGGTCGAGACAAGAGGCGTTCCCGTCGTCGCGAATCATGAAGACGTGGCCGGCGGTGACGACCGGCGTGGGGCAATCCGGGGAGAACTTGGTTTGGGTCCAGAGCTTGCGGTCGCCATCGGCTTTGAGGTCCGGCTTGAGGGCCACGGTGTAGCCGTCATTCTGGAAGCCGGACGCCACCACGACGAGGACGCCGTCCCCGGCGGCGAGACCGGAAATCGTGCGTCCGTACCGATGCGACATCTTGAGGCCGCCGCTGGTCCAGAGCAGTTTACCGTTGTCGGGCGCGTAGGAGGTGACGGTCTCGGCGCCTTCGAGGACGAGCTGGGTGCGTCCGTCGGCGCGCAAGAAGATCGGGCTGGAATACGAATCCTGCGATTCATCCTTCGACTCCAGATTGCGGTCCTGCTTCCAAAGGTTTTTGCCAGTCCTGGCATCAAGGGCGAGTACATAAGAAGGGCCTTGGTGCATGACGACGAGGAAGAGTTTGCCGTCGTCGAGCATGGGGGAGGAGCCGTAGCCGTGGCCGAGTTTGAACAGGCCGTATTCTTTCACGAAGTTGCGCTGCCAGACGATCTTGCCGTCGGTGTCGAGGCAGGCGAGGTCGCCGGTGCCGAACAGCGCCCAAACAAGTTTGCCGTCGGACACGGGCGTGGGTGTGGCCATGTTGTGGAGGTTGTTCGCGTGGAGTTTGCCGCGGCCAATCTCGCGGTCCCACAGCACTTCGCCGCGCGTGCGCTCCACGGCCAGGACGTGCAAGCCTTGATCGTCGGTCTGTGAGGTCACATACACGCGGTCGCCGACGATGATGGGCGAGGAAGCGCCTTGGCCGGGCACGGACGCGGTCCAGGCGATATTCTTGTCTTTGCTCCATTGGACGGGAAGGTTCTTCTCAGAACTGACACCGAGGCCGTCCAGCCCGCGCCAGCACGGCCAGTCGGCGGCAGGCACGGTGACCAGCAGGAACGGAAGGAGCAGAACCATCAGCGTGTGACGGATCGCGGCGGCGCGGGTGGCAAGGAACTGTTGGGCGACGGTGTCCATGGCGGAGAGGCTAGGCAGAGGCAGGAATTCGTCAAGGGGCATGGAATCAAGACTCTCAACGTCGCGGGTTCACGGGAAAGCAAGGAACCGGGAATCCATCAATGGGTGATGCGGGTGTTGGAGGCTGCGTTCTTCCGGTCCGGGAACCATCCCGGCATGATAGGTGGTTCGGAGGATGGGTGAACGAGCACGCGGGAAATGACAAGGGGGTGAATTTGAGTGTGAATTTGTGTTGTGAGTGGGATGCCGGATTGATAGGTATCGAACCTGTGGAAAAGCTGGATTCGATCATCGACGGGCAAAGGCCGCCATGCGGGCGGCGTCCGCCCCTGTTGAGTGGCGCGCGCCACTGGTGCGGGTCGCTGTTCCACCGGTTCGAAACCAAGGGGCTGATGAGGAAGCGACACCGCCTGATTTTCACGCTGTTTGCACTGCTTGGCGCGTCAGGCCTACATGCGGAGTCTTACTATTATGAATTCCGCGGAATCATCCAGAGTTCGGATAGTTATGACAACCATCATCCCGTGGATGGCCTCAAAGCTGTTCTGGGCGTGACCCAAAAAACATACGTGTTCGAAATTGATTTCAATAAAAACACATCGACATTCGAAAATTCCGCAGGGGCGTGGAAATTCTTTTATTCCGATCTTCTCGGCGAAGGTTTGATGGAATCCGAAATAGGATCCGTTGCTCCGGAAGTCCATAAAAGCTTTAATGTGACCTATCATTCCGGGGCCCATGTCGGAGAAATATGCGGCGGTAAAAACGGAGTTCGAATCTTCTCATCCGCATTACTGACTTCCGATTGGAGGGTTGAAGACTGGAAAGCAGGCGACCGGTTCAGTCTGGTTGATCTGGCAGTATCGCCTTTGGGCCGGAGCCCGGTGTATTATTATGGGGAGGCAAGATTGATTTCCATCCGGCCCGTGTCCGGAACCGG
>CAIXUF010001172.1 GCA_903922535.1 Candidatus Hydrogenedentota bacterium | reverse complement strand
TGGGACGGAAGGCCGGGGCGGATTATGCGAAGACAGCAACCTTGTCCTTTACGGCGGCGAGCAACAATTTCGAGCTCGCGATTGCCGTGGCCGTCGCCGTGTTCGGCATCAATTCCGGTGTTGCTTTTGCCGCGGTGATTGGCCCGCTCGTGGAGGTCCCGGTATTGATCGGTCTCGTGAATGTTGCTCTATACTTCCAAAGGCGTTACTTCAAGGACAGTGGCAAGATTGCGGTTGTCCGGGGCTGTTCTTAGTCAGATTGGAACCTCAAAGGAGGGTTGTGCCATGACGCTCTGCCAGAAACTGCGTGACCTGCTGGCGTCGGAATGTCCGCTGATTATGCCTGACGCCTATGACGCGCTCAGCGCCCGTATTATCGAAATGGCCGGGTTTCGTGCAATTCAGTGTTCGGGGTTCAGCATGGCGCTTGCCTCGCGGGCCGTCCCAGAACCGAAATTGGGTTTCGAGGAGAATCTTGAACTGACGCGAAGGATAGTCGGGGCCGTGCAGGTGCCGGTTATGGCGGACGGCGAAGACGGCTTTGGCGGGCCGGAGCGCGTGTTCGAGGTGGTGGCCGCCTATGTTGAGGCGGGCGTGTCCGGCATCAACATCGAGGATCAGCTTCTCGGGGACTCTGATACAAAAGCCGTGGTGGACTCCGCGCTGATGGTGGAGAAGATTCGCGCCGCGCGCGAAGGGGCTGCCAGCAGGGGCGTCGGCGACCTTTTGTTGAACGCGCGAACCGACGCGTTGGCGGTGATGCCGGACAGAGCCGCCGGACTCCACGAATCCATACGCCGGGGAAATGAGTACCTGGATGCGGGGGCTGACATGGTGTTTGTGACGGGAGTGAAGACAATCGATGAGGCCCGGGAACTTGTGCGCCGGGTGAGGGGCCCCGTAAGCATCGCGGCGGGATTGGCCTACAATTACGGCGCAATGTCCGTCAAGGATCTGCGCGCCTGCGGCGTGGCCCGCGTGAGCCTGCCCACCGTTGCCGTCCTTTCCGCCGTGGAGGCCCTTCGGCACACGCTTTCCATCGTCCGCGACTCGGAGGAGTTCACAGAACTCACCCGGCAGGGACTCCTTGCGGGAATGGACACAGTCGGCGCAGTTCTTGCAAGACAGAATTGAATCCCATGGCATGCCCGATGCTTTTCTCATAAGTCCCATTCGTTCCCGGGTCCCATCCGTCCCATCCCCCAACGCGGCACAGTCGCCTGCATTGACCCATTCCGCAACCCCGCGCCATAATCAACACACACTGTAGCGGGGAACCGGTATGACAACCTTCACCAACTTCATCGTCGTCCAATTTCTCGATGGAACGGTCTACTTCGTAGGTCTGGCGCTTGCCTGCGTTGCCGGGGTCGTTGGCATGGGCGCCAAAGGCCGCCGGTCCCGATTCGCTGCCCATATCGCGATGGTGACCGGCGCGATCATGGTGCTTGCCTCGGCCACACCCATTCCCCTTTGGGGCTATGCCCTCTGGACCATGCTGTTGGTCGCCGCCGCCTCGCTTTCGCACGAGCGGCGATGGGCCGACGCCGCGGTGACGCTGCTCTGCGTCGTGTCCGCCATCATGGTCGTGATCGAATCCCCCTATCACCGCCCGGTAAAGATACCCATCGCCGGCTTCGACACACTGTTTGTCATCGGCGACTCGCTCAGTCAGGGAGCACACGCCCCCGGCAAGAACTGGCCGGAACTCTTGGGAGAGAAAGCCGGACTCAAAACCGTCAATCTCGGTGTGCCGGGCGCAAAGGTCGAGAACGCCCTGGCACAGGCAAAGCGCATCGACAAGGACGCGGCACTGGTATTGCTGGAAATTGGCGGTAATAATCTGCTGGATGACAAGGGCGGCTTTGAAAAGGGGCTGGAGGCGCTTCTTGCAGCCACATGCAAGCCCGGCCGTCTCGTGGTCATGATGGAACTGCCGCTGCCGCCGACCTTCAACCGTTTTGGCGCAACCCAACGCAGACTCGCCCAACAGTACGGAGTGCGGTTGATTCCCAAGCAGTGCCTCGCCGGTGTGCTGGGCCAACCAGGCGCCACGGAAGACGGGCTGCATTTCTCCGACGAGGGGCACATCCTTCTGGCCAACACCCTGTACGGCCTGTTCGACACGTCTGCAAAAGCCACACCCTGACAACTTGATTTCCCACTTACATCCGCCTCACACCACACAATATTGATTCATTTCCCACCGACCCGCAATAATCTCGCCTGGACTGCTGCGGCACCAGCGAGAATGTTTTCAGATCAGAGAGGAATCGCGTTATGGACAAACTGTGGCTGATCTTGGGAATGTTGGGGTTCCTGATAGTGACCCTTCTGGCTGCATCCTCCGCGTACTCGGCGGATGCGCCGGTGAAATATGAACCCACCTGGGACTCGCTCAAGCAGTACTCCGTGCCCGACTGGTACCAGGACGCCAAGTTTGGCATCTTCATCCACTGGGGCGTCTATTCCGTGCCCGCTTTTGGCAGCGAGTGGTACCCGCGCAACATGTACCGCGAGGGCTCGCCCGAGTTCAAACACCATGTCGAAACCTATGGACCGCAGTCCAAGTTTGGTTACAAGGACTTCATCCCCCTGTTCAAGGCGGAGAAGTTCGATCCGTCCGCGTGGGCGGAACTCTTTCGCAAGGCGGGCGCAAAGTACATCGTGCCCGTGGCCGAGCACCACGACGGCTTCGCCATGTACGATTGCAGCCTCTGCGACTACAACGCCGCCAAGATGGGCCCCAAGCGCGACATCGTCGGCGACCTGGCCAAGGCCGTGCGCAAGGAGGGGTTGATATTCGGCCTGTCCTCGCACCGTGCCGAGCACTGGTGGTTTTACGGCGACGGCCGCAACTTCGATTCGGATGTGAAGACGGACACCTGGAACGATCTCTACGGACCCGCCCGCACCGAGAAGGACATCCCCGACGCGGCCTTCCTCGACAACTGGCTCGCCCGCACCACGGAACTCGTCGACAAGTACCAGCCGCAGGTGGTCTGGTTTGACTGGTGGATTGAGCAGCCCTGTTTCGTGCCCTATCTTCAGAGATTCGCCGCCCACTA
>CAIXUF010001171.1 GCA_903922535.1 Candidatus Hydrogenedentota bacterium | reverse complement strand
CTTTCGCATGTGTCCATCGCGGAACTCCTTTCGTGTGCTTTGGCGGCTCACGAGCAAGAGTTTCCGCGATGGACTCCCGGAAATGTCAAACAGCTACTGCCACCCCGGCAGAGCCGGGGGAACTCCCATATTGGGTTAGGGACCCCGGATTCCCGCATGGACGCGATGGCAGCGATAAGCATGTAAATGCCGCTGAGGTACTGCGTCACGCGGCACGTCCAGTTGAGCATGCTGTTGCGCGATGACTGGAGTATCATGCCCGAAATCCCTGCCGCGATCAGCAACAGGGCGAGTGTGTACCAATACGTGAACGGGGACAACGAGGGACGGTTGCCCTCCCAGAGCAGAACGGCGGTGAGCGCGAACAGGACCAGGGCCGCGCCTAGCACAACGTGCCGCACCGGCGTCCCGCCCTGGCCCTCCACGAAAAAGACCGGCAGTTTGTGCGCGAACGTCAACAGGGTGATGAGCCCCAGAACGCCCAGCGCGGACGCGTAGCCAAGGCCCAGCCAAAAACGCGGCAGCCGGGGGGTGCGTTGGACGCGCAGAGAGAGGACCACGCCTGTCAAGTGGCACAGCGCCGCAAGCCAGATGCCAAGATTGCTGATGGTCACGCCGAGGTTGGCGTCGCTGTTGGTCAGCGTGCAGGTCGCCAAGAAGCCGGAGCCGCCCCAGATCGCCACGCCGCATCCCAGCAGCAGCAGACCCGGCGCGCCGCGACTCAGAAAACTCCGCCCTGCCAGATAGACGACCAATAGGCACGCCAGCATCTGCGCGCGCTGCATGCGGGAGCCGACGGAAGCGTCTGGTCGCCGTGAAGCAGACGCATCCTCACCCAAAGGGATCCTCTCGCTTTGCCGAGTCTCGGTCTTCATAGGGATCTCCGCAGCTCCGGGCAGCACATGATTTTCGCATAATAAACCGCCCAAACTGGACCAATCAATCTCACACTTCACACTTCACACTTCACACTTCTTCTGTTGTGGCATGGTCTCCGGACCATGCCACGCTTGTGATCGAAGGTCTCCTCTTCTCCGGATCATCTTCGTGATATTGACTCTGTTTCCAGAAGCGCTCTGTGCGGACGGCAATCGGATACCGCATGGGTTGCCAAAACCGGCGCGTGGCGGATGCACCACGAACGGAAGAGAAGACCTTCGGTCGGAAGAGCGTGGCGTGGTCCGGAAACCATGCCACAACGAGGACGGCGTCTTTTGTGCGGCTTCACTTTGGCCACTTCGAGGACAAGCCGTGCGTGTTCCGCCGTCTCCGCATTCTTGGATTCCGCAAGAACGCGGATCGGCCAGCCTCTTTGTTACACATACTGCTCGCAACACACACACTGCTCGCGCTTGCATTCCAGCAAAACTGAATGTATACTGATTCAGTGAATGCAGTTCATCGAGATGTGGCGCAATGCCTCAATGCCCGGGATCGAAGCCGGATAGAAACCCGTCGCCGCCTGCTGGAAACGGGTTTGGATCTCTTTGCCAAACAGGGTGTCGCAGACACCCGCGCCTCCGATATCGCTGCGGCGTCCGGCGTCGCCGTGGGCACACTCTATCTGCATTTCAAAGACAAGCAGGGCCTGCTGCGGGCCATTCTTTACGAGGGAATGGAGGAACTGATGGCGGCGCTGCAGCAACTGGCCGTTTCGCCCGGTCCGGACCCCGCCGCAACCGTTCGTGCCCATACGGAAACTTTGGTCCGTTTCGCCGAATCGCATCCCGGTCTCTGCCGGATTCTCTTTGACCCCGAAGCGGTGCGCACGAACATCAGCACGGAAATCACGGAGCATCTGGCATCCATGCAGGAGCACCGAATCCGGGAGGGAATCGCGAAGGGGTTTGTCCCCTCCTCCATCGACCCGGTGGTGGCGGCGCACGGTGTGGTGGGCATGCTCCTGCAGGTGCTCGACTGGTGGACGCGCACCCCCGGTGTCGCCATGGCGGACACGGTGATTGAAACATTGACCCGGCTTCGCTTGTCGGGCATTTACCAACGTGGAGAGGCTTGACATGCGGCAATAGGGGCGGGACCGCCCTTATGCGCGCTTGAGAAGGCTTACGATGAACGGCATGAAAACAGACTCGGGGAAACGGATCGCGGCCGGAACCGCATTCGCGGGGTTGTTGGCGGCGCTGCTGCTATGGTCCCCTTCCTCCCCCGCCCAGGAACGGCTGAGTTTCGGGGACGCGCTCCAGCGGGTGCAGCAGCGCAATGAGGCGCTGATGGCGGGCCATGACGAGATTCGCCAGCGCGAGGCGGAGAAGGCGGCCATGTCGGGCCTGAAGGTTCCCAAGGCGGAACTGGACATGAAGAGCACTTTCCTGGACTCGGCGGTCACCACCCCCTTTGATCCGATTCCCCTCGCCTACAAAATGCAGGACAAGCATTTTACGAAGGCCGAATTGACGGTCACCTTCCCCGTGTATACCGGCGGCCGCATCACCGCGGCCAACAAGGCGGCCACGGCCAAGCAGAGCGAGGCGGAGGCGCAGTTGCGCTACACGGGGGACCAACTGGTCACCGAACTGGCGCAGCGGTATTTCGGCGTGTGCCTTGCCCGCCGCGCGCGGGAGGTGACGGCGTTGAAGGTGACGGCTATGGAACAGCACGCGCACCGCGCGCGCCGTCTGATGGACGAGGGGATCATATCGAAGGCGGAAACGCTGAGCGCGGAGGTGGCGCTGGCCAATGCAAAGTCCGAACTGGAGGCGGCGGAGCGCGACGTGACGATTGCGTCCGAGGGGCTTGCCAACACGATGGCATGGACGGACCCGGTGGATCCGACCACGGCGCTGTTTCTGCTCCGCGGCCTGGAGACGCGGGAGTACTTCCAGGATTCGGTGGACGACGCGCACCCGGTGCTGGCGATGCTCGGCGCCAAGCGCGAACAGGCGCACCAGGGCGTCAAGGCCGAGGAGGGCGCCACCCTTCCGACGGCGTACGTATTCGGCATGTATGAACTTCTCCCCGAGGGCTGCTCCGTGGTTGACCCCAAGTGGGCCTTCGGTTTCGGCGGCCAGTACACGCTTTTTGACGGGGAACAGGGCCGCCACAAGGTGTCGGCGGCCAAGGCGCAGGAGGAGCGGGTGGCGCACCTGCGGCAGAAGTACCAGCGCGACCTGCGCAGCCTGACCGTCAAGCGCTACGAGGAAATGGAAAAGGCCCAGGAACAGTATGATTCACTGGACACCACGCTTGCGCTGACGGCAGAGAATCTGCGCGTGCGCACGCGGGCCTTTGAGG
>CAIXUF010001170.1 GCA_903922535.1 Candidatus Hydrogenedentota bacterium | reverse complement strand
GTGATGGGCCAGAACGAAACGGCCTGCTGGTATGAACAGACGATTCCGGTGGCCGACGTTACGTATGGCTACACCGGCGCGACCACGATTCCCGCCTGGAAATTCGTGGTTTTCGCGCAGCGACAGAATGTCGGCAACGACACGCTGGTTGCCGTTACCCTCACCTCAAGCCGTAAAGATGGGGTGGACCCTCTGGCGGCGGCTCGATTACGGACGGATCGGGCGTTGGCCTTGGGTTGGGACAAGGTGCTGGCGGCACACCGGCGCTTTTGGTCGGAATTCTGGAGTACTTCATCGGTCACGATTCCCGATCCGCCTGTACTCCAGCACTACTATCTTACGCGTTACTACCTCGGGGCTTCGTCGAGGCCGGGGTTCCCGGCGATGGTCACCCTGGAGAGCATTTGGACCGACCACCAGATGATTCCCACATTCAAGAACGACGTGCATAACGACTTGGAAACCCAGGTGCAATACCAGTCCTATCAGGTGGCCGGCAACTTTGCCGAAGGACGGGTCCTATTCGACTATCTGTGGGATTTGCTGCCGACATTCCGGGGTTATGCCCGGTCGTTCTATGAGACTGGCGGCGCCGCCGTGCCCGGAGTCATGTCGTATGGCGGTCATCCTGTCACCGGCTGGCCGCACTATGCGAACTCGCCTACGTATGCCGGCTGGTTCGGATGGTTGTTTTATCAGCACTGGCGCTATACACAGGACCTTCAATTTTTGAAAACCCGCGCCTATCCGTGGTGCGTTGAGATTGCGGAATGTTGGAGCGAACTCTTGAAGGCAGATACGAACGGCGTTCTCAAATTGCCGCTCTCCAGTTCAGCGGAAATTTTCGACAGCACCCCGCGTGCCTGGTTGAAGCCCAACAGCAACCAGGATCGTGATTTGATGCAGGTACATCTCTTGGGGTTGGCCGAGATGGCTGACGCACTGGGGAAGGGGGCTGAGGCTATGCGTTGGCGCAGTATGGCGCAGAAGCTCGGTCCGCGCCATGTGGATGAGGAGCATGCCCTGATGTGGAGCGAAAACGAGAAGGTCACCCAGTCACACCGGCATTTTTCCCAGGTGATGAGCCTTTGGCCCTTCAATACCCTGACTATTAAAGGGGACGACCGGGACCGGCAAGTGATCGCGGCGACGATGAAGCAGTTTGACAGACTGGGTGATGCCGAATGGGTTTGTGGCTTTTGCTGGCCGTGGATGGCGTCAATCCGTGCCCGTGTCGGTGATGGCGAGTCGGCCTACAAGCACCTCGACCTGTTCCTCAATGGCTGGATTACGTGCAACGGGTTTCATATGAACGCCGATCTTCACGGAGTGACGCGCCGGCAGCAGCCGCCCGCCCATTTCACCATCGAAGCCAACATGATGGCCAACCAGGCGGTACACGACATGTTGATCCAGAGTTGGGCGCCAAGCATCGGCAACGGCGAAGCCGGCATCGTCCGTCTGTTCCCCGCCACGCCCCGTGCTTGGCGCGAGGCGGCATTTGAAGATCTGCGCACCGAGGGCGGGTTCCGCGTCTCCGCCAGACGCGAGCGCGCCGCCACGGTCTGGTTCAAGATCACGGCCGAAGCTGACGGGTTGCTCCGCCTTCGTGATGATCTCGGCGGACGTTCCCCGAAGAGGGCCGGACCCGGGATGGTCAAGGTCGGACGGAATTTCGAGAAAGTCATGCATAACGGCGAAACCATTGAGGCGATACTTGCGCTTTAGGAGCCCGTTGAAAAAGACC
>CAIXUF010001169.1 GCA_903922535.1 Candidatus Hydrogenedentota bacterium | reverse complement strand
GGCCCCGCGACGGCCGGCTGTCCCATCTCGGGCAGCACGATGCGCATGGCACAGGCGTCGATGATGTCCTTCTGCACGTCAATTCCGGGCATGACGTAAATCAGTTCCATTCCGCGCGCCGTGAGTTGAAACGCGCCGACGTGCGTGACGTAGAAGACCTTCTTGCCCTGCCGGAGCGCCTCGGCGCCGTTAAAGGTGATTTCGCTCACCTTGTCTATGTACTTGGACACCCCCCGTTCATTCACGCACACCTTGCCGTCCTTCACCCCGATGTCGGCGCGTTCGCCCCAGGCGCTGCAGAAGATGAGCGCCTTGGCGTTGGTGACGAGGTCGATGAAGCCGCCGGGGCCGACGTAATTCCGCGCGCCCTCGCCGCGCTTGGACACGTTGATGTTGCCCGTGCTGTCCGTTTCCAGCGCGCCAAGGATGGCCCAGTCGAGCCGCTTGTAGACCCGCTCAAAGGCGGTGGCGGACGACACAATCTCGGTGGGGTTGATGGCGGCCCCGAAGAAAATGCCGGGCGCGGCCATGCCGCCGAACACCCCGCTCTCGTTGATCATCGTGATGTGCTTCACCGCGCCGCTCTCGTACAGGATACGCGACACCTCCTCGGGCAGGCCGACACCGATGTCGACATGGTCGCCGTCGTGGGCGTTGTCGGTGAAGATCTTCGTGGCCAGCCGGGCCAGCACATTGTCGATCGGCTTGCGGCGCGGCGTCACGCCCAGCATGTCGTTCACAATCCGCGTGCGGGCGATGCCCTCGTCTATCGGCAGGCGGCTGTTCGTGGTGAACAGCTCCCAGTATTTGCGGTGCTTTATGGTCGCGGTCTGCTCCACATCGGGCCAGTAAACGACGGCGTCCACCTCCTCCGCGGGCAGGAACACCTCGTCATACCCCTCCTCGACAATCCGGCCCACGTTGACGATGACCGTGCCGCCGTTGCGCCTGGCCGCCCGCGCGATTTCCCGGCTTTCGGCCAGCACGGAGCAGTTCTTCATGTAGATGTTGCCCCTGCGGTCCGCCGCGGGCGCGCTGAACACGGCCGTGTCGATCAGGGGAATGTGGTACTTGAAGCGGCCGTCCTCCAGCACCTCCACATACTGCGGCGCGCCGGGGGTGAGCGGCGTGCCGCGGCCCGTGCGCGGGTCGATCAGCGTGCCCGTGCCCGTGCTGTTGATGACATGGTCGCGGCCTTCGGCCTGCGCCTTGAGCAGCAGCGTGAGCGTGCCCTGCGGGATGATCTGGAGTTCGAGTTTGCCCGCGTCGGCGAGCCTGAGCTGCGCCTTAAAGGTCTCCGCGTGGCCCGTGAACAGCCGCGTGTTCAGTCCGGGCAGCGCTATCTCCTCAAGCGATCCGGGAATCTTGCCCCGGCCGCCCTGGCCCCCCACGCAGATGACCGTGATGTTCGCGGGGTGTTTCCCGGCCTGGAACTTCTCGCGCATCGCCCAGTACATCAGCGCGCAGCGCTGGTTGCCCGCAAGCCCCGAGGTGGCCATGATCGCCCCGTCCTTGATCAGGTCCACCGCCTGCCAGGCCGTCATGAACTTGGGGTTGTCCTTCACGGGGGAGGGGTAATGGGAGTCGTGCTTCCTCCACGTCAACCGCCAATGGATCACATGCATTTTAATGGCAAGCTTGGTAAGAATATTCATTGCACCGCCTGTTTTCACAACCAATCGGGAAGCCTCAAGCCAAATTACGGGTTCATAGTATACCGGATGCCGGGCCGAATTTCCCGCAAAATCTATTTGCAATAATAGGCCATGCCAGAACCATAAGTTACCGCAGTTTTGTCTGCGGGCAACGCCGCCGGCCAGGCGGCCGCGTCGACGGTGCGGGTGGCGGCGGTTTGATCCTGTCGGCGTCGCTGGCCTATCGTGGCGGGACACATGGGAAAGCCCGGCACATGGATTACAGCCAACAAAAGAGACTCCTTTTGGCCTGCACGGCGGCCCTGGTGCTTCTGTCCGCCGGGTGCGCGGCACCGCGCGGCACGGACCCGGGCGTTGCGGCGGCAGAACGGATTCTCGGTCCGCACACAGGGGGGCTGGCCGTGTCGATCATTGTTCCCTCCACGGCCCGCGACGGCGTCCCCATTCCGCGGGAAAGGCTGGGCGAAGCCGTGCGGCGGACCGAGGCGGAGATGGCCCGCATCTTCGGCGGCTACACCACCCACACCGGCACGCACGGCGGCTGGCTCGACGAGAAGGGCTCGGTGGAGAGGGAGGAGCATGCGGCCATTGTGACAACCTACGGCGGCCCCAAAGACGCGGATCAAACGCTGGCCGCCGTCCGCGATCTCGCGGCAACACTGGCGCGGGATTTGAACCAGCAGTGCATTGCCGTCATTGTGAACGACCGCATGCATCTCATCCCCCCGGCCAACTGAGCGTAGGCCTTCACACTGGGGGCGGCGGTATTTCTGAATGGGAGAGCGGCACTTCTGACTGGGAGCGCCGACAAGGGTTCTTTTCCATGTGCCGGTTAATCATGACCTATACCACACGCCTTGAGCGATTGAATATTCGGAGTTCAATCGCTCAGACCATGCCGGACCGTGACTTTCTGGGAATCGTTCCCTGCAAGACACCGGATGTCAACTGCACCGCATCCCAAAAACACAACGCCGTCCCGGCGTTTCCGCCAGGACGGCGCGATTTCACCCTTCACCCTTCACCCTTCATTTGGGTGCGGCCGGCTTGGCTGCGGCGCCGCCGGGCTTGGCGGCCGCGGCCGCCTGTTCCTGCATGGCCGTCTCATAGCGCACCTTGGCGACGTTGGCCTCTTCCTTTTTCTTCGTCGCCATGTCCATCATGTTCGTCTTGTCCTGAAGCACCGCGGCGGGCTCGTCGTCGGGAATCACGCTGACGATGGCGGCCACCCGGTCGTAGGAGCCCACCGCCTCGTCAAAGCGGTTGCCTTCCTTGGCGCGGTCACCCCCGTCAATGGCGGTGCTGGCCGCGTCGAGCACGTCGTTTATCACGTCCTGAATGGACTTCTTGAGCTTGCGCACGTTCTCCTTGGCCGTGTTCGACTGCTCCTTGAACTCCTCGTCGACCGCCTCAAAGAAACCGATGGCCTGGCGGTAGGTCTTGATCGCGTTGGCCCAGTCCTTCTTCTCCCGGAAATTATCCGCCTCGGCCCGCACCTTCTCGCCGGTCGAGATGATGTTGATGGTCATTTCGAGCCGCTCGTTGCGCGCCTGGATCGCCTTGTTGGTGTCTTGGATCAGCTTGGCCGCCTCCTGGCTGGTGTGGTCGTAGTTCAGCGCCTGTTCGAATGCGTTGAGCGCCGTGGGCAGATCGGTGTCGTTCGAGCCGGGCTTTGCGGCGCGGTCAAGGAAACCCCGGCCCTCTTCGAGGTAATGGGCGGCCAGTTTCTGGCCGATGCGCGCCCGTTCGGGTCCGCCCAGGCCGTAGGCCTTCTGCCACTCCTCAATGCCGCGCAGCTTCGATTCACGCGCCTCCGCGGCGTAGAAAATGTCGCCCACCTTCTCGTAGGCCTCCACAATCTTCGGGTTGACCTTCTCGAAGTTCTCATAGACCCGCTTCGCCTGCAGCACGTTGCCCTTGGTCTTGAGCAGGTACGCCATCTCGTCCACGAAGTACCACGTGAGCGAGCGCGGTGACGGCTTCATGATGTCCCGTCCGGGCTCGGGCCGGAGCACGGTGTTCCAAATGTCCGCCACGGACTCGACCGTCCGTGTGAAATAGGCCCGGCCGCCCTGTTTCATGAACCCGCGGTAGCCGGTGCCGTTCTTGTAGTCGTTGGTGATGAGCACCTTGTCCTCCGCATAAAAGGCGCGGTGCTCCTTGAAGTACGTCACCGCGTCGCGGACAAACTCCCGGTTGTGCGCCGTGGGGGCAAAGGAATAATTGTCTATGTCGCCGTCAATGTCCTCCATCATCTTCTTCTGGATCGCCTTGTCCTCCGCCGACCAGGAAAACCCGAAGGGGACGAACACATTGGCCGTCAGCGACGCCAGCACACCCATGCGATAGGCGAAATAGGAGGTCGGCCCGTAGCTGCGCGCCTCCCGAAGCAGCGCCGCCTGGCTCATCACCGCCTCCATGGTTTCCTGGTCGCCGTTGAGCGGCTCCGCGTCCCCGAGAACCTTCACCCCGTCCCGGGCGCCGTTCATCACGTCCGACTCGAAATTCGTCCCGACCGCCCCGCCCGGGCGGAAAACGTTGGGGAAGTCCTGCTTGAGCATTTGCAGCGACATGGCTGTGATGGTCCGCATCGCCCGCGGTCCCCAGGCATGCGCCTCCAGGGGGACCAGCAGGCCCGTTGCGAGCGTTGCCACCACGGTAAGCTGAATCAATGCGCGTCTCATAGTTCCCTCTTTCCTGTTTCAAGGTCCGGGGGCGGCGACAGGACACCATCCCACAATCCAAAAAGCTAACACACCCCCCCCTGATGTGTCAATAGATTTCCCTCGGGCCCCGGTCGGGGACTGTCTGCAAACGCATACAGGGAGAAGTGGTTGCCGCTTCGCAAAAACCGATATACTGCCCTTGTGTGCGGCCTGAAACGGCCTTTCTTGAACCTGAAAACCACCCCACAGGATAACCATCATGGCGGAAAAGAAACGTGTCCCGGCGCGTCAGGATGTCCCGGAAATGGACACTTGGAACCTTGGCCCCCTGTTTCGCTCGGACAAGGCCTGGCAGCGCGCCTGCCGCGAGGCGGAGGAATTGTACCCCAAAATTGCCGCGTTTCGCGGCAAGCTCGGCCGTTCGCCAAAGACGCTGCGCGAATGCTGCGACTTTGAGAGCGGCCTCACCCGGCTGATCGAAAGAATCGCGGTTTACGCGCATCTGCGCCACAGCGAGGACGTGGCCAACCCGGTCTATCAGGGCATGGTTGCCCGGTTCACCTTCATCGCCACCCGCGCCGGCGAGGCAGCCAGTTACATCGCCCCGGAAATTCAGGCCATCCCCAAGGCCAGGATGAGCGTGTTTCTCAAGAGCCCCCTGATTGAGCCCTACAAGTTCAATTTGGAGAAACTGCACCGCTTCAAGCCGCACATCCTCTCGGAAAACGAGGAGCGGCTGCTGGCCATGCAGGGCGAAGTGGCCCAGACCCCGTCCAAAGTGTTCGACCAGCTCAGCGACGCCGACCTGAAATTCGGCACGGTCGTCGATGAGACCGGCTGCGAAGTGGAACTGACCCAGGGCAGTTTTCGCACTTTGCTGGAGTCGCCCAAACGCGCTGTGCGCAAAGAGGCCTTTGACAAGTACTATGCCGTCCACGACGGCCACGGCAACACCCTTGCCGCCGCGCTGGCCGGATCGGTCCTGCAGGACGTGTACAACGCCCGCGTCCGCAATTTCCCCTCCGCCCGCGAGGCGGCCCTGTTCGGGGACAAGGTGCCCGTGGCGGTCTATGACAGCCTGATCGCGGCGGTACGCGGCGAACTGCCCACGCTCTACCGCTATTTTGAGATTCGCCGCCGCGCGCTGCGCGTGAAAGAACTGCACACCTACGACAACTATGCGTCCATCGTCAAGACCGAAAAGGTGAGCATCCCCTACGACGAGGCGGTGGACACCATCAGCGAGGCGCTTGCGCCGCTGGGCGACGCCTATGTGCGCACGCTGCGCGAGGGGTTGACGGGGGCGCGCTGGGTGGACAAATATGAGAACCGCAACAAGCACAGCGGCGCCTATTCCTCCGGCTGCTACGACAGCCCGCCCTACATCCTCATGAATTACAAAGAGGAGGTGCTCGACTCGGTGTTCACCCTCGCCCACGAGGCGGGCCACTCGATGCACTCGCATTTCAGCCGCAAGACCCAGCCCTACCAGTACAGCGACTACACCATCTTCGTCGCCGAGGTCGCGTCCACGTTCAACGAGCAGTTGCTGGCGCGGCACCTTTTCTCAAAGGTGAAGTCGCGCAAGCGCCGCGCCGAACTCATCAACAAGGAAATCGACGAAATACGCGGCACCATCATCCGGCAGACCATGTTTGCCGAGTTCGAGAAGAACATCCACGCCCTGGCCGAGGCGGGCGAACCGCTCACGCTGGAAGTGTTCCGGAACAGCTACCGCGCCCTGCTCGACGCCTATTTCGGCCCGGACTTCGTGATCGACCCGGTGCTGGATCTGGAGGGGCTGCGCATACCCCACTTCTACCACGCCTTCTACGTGTACAAGTACGCCACCGGACTGTCCGCCGCGATAGCCCTGTCGCGGAATGTGCTTGCCGGCGGCGAAAAGGAGCGCAAACGCTACCTTGGATTCCTTCAGAGCGGCGGCTCAAAATATCCGTTGGATCAATTGCGCGACGCGGGAGTAGACTTGACCCGGCCCGATGCCGTGAGCCAGGCCATGGCACGGTTCCGCGAACTGGTCGATGAACTGGACGGGTTGGTGTAGGTGCAACGTTTTTCAACCTTTTTGGAGAGAGAAGAGATGAACTACAAGGGGTGTGTTGCGGTGGTTGTCCTGCTGGGGGGTGTTCTGGCGGGAAAGGTTTCGGCGCACGCGCAGGATGCGGGCATGCTCGGCGGTCTTACCCGGCAGGTCGCGGGGGAGGCCCGCCGCGCCAGCAGCAGCAACCCGGACATCACCCAGAACGGCGACGCCAAGTCCATCGCGGCGGGCGGCACACTGACGCTGCTGGAGGCCGAAGGCCCCGGCGAGATCACCCATTTCTGGAACACGATCGGCTCCACGGACCTTTTCCACGGCCGGTCCATTGTGCTGCGCATCTATTACGACGGCGCAGAAAAGCCCAGCGTCGAGTCGCCCATCGGCGACTTCTTCGGCGTGGGCCACGGCGCCTACAAGGACTTCACGTCCATGCCCGTGACGGTGTCCTCCACCGGCCGTGCCCGCACCTGCTACTGGCGCATGCCCTTCCGCAAGTCGATCAGGATGACCGTGACCAACGAGTCCGCCACCACCAAATGCGATTCTTTCTACTATTACGTGGACTGGCGCAAGCTGGACACGCTCCCGGAAGACACGCTCTATTTCCACGCCCATTACCGGCAGGAGTTCCCCGCCGCGTCCGGCAAAAACTACACCATACTGGACACCAAGGGGCGCGGCCAGTACGTCGGCACCGTCTATTCGGTCATGCAGATGGAAACCGGCTGGTTTGGCGAGGGCGACGACTTCTTCTACATCGACGGCGCGGAGACGCCGCAGTTGCGCGGCACCGGCACGGAAGACTACTTCAACGACGCATGGGGCTTCCGCGAGTTCTGCACCCCTTTCCACGGCGTGCCCCTCTATGAAGGTGTGCTGCCCGGCGATAGGATGACCGCCTACCGCTGGCACATTCAGGATGCGATCCCCTTCAAAACCGGGCTGCACCTTGAAATCGAGCACAAGGGCAGCGTCTTCAACCCCACCGGCAGCATCACCGACCTCCAACTGGGCGGGTTTGACGACCGGGCCGACTGGTGCAGTTCAGTGGCCTTCTGGTACCAGTATCCCCCCGCAACTTTCGACGAGCCCCTGCCCCCGGCGGACAAGCGCATCCCGCCGGCGAGGGTGCTTCCCGCCTGCCAGATGGCCTTCCGCGCCGATCCCCCGCTGATCGTGATGCCGCAGGAGCCCTTCCTGATGTACGCGCCCAACCAGGAAAAGGCCAGCATCGAGCTTGACTTCGACCTCGACAAAAACGGCCGCTACCGGCTTGACGGCGTGTTCATGTTTGACTTGGTGGCCGGCGCATGGCAACCCATGCTCGACGGGCAGAAACTCGGCGGCATGCTCGACCTCTACATCGGCAACGCCGACCCTCGCTGGGTCAATCTCGACACGCTGGATCTCAAAGCCGGCAAACACACGCTCCGCTTCGAGGCACTGCCCGGAGCCGGTGCGGCGCATCGCGTCATGGCGCCAAATTTCAACGTCTTCGGCTTCGCCGGACTCACCGTCCTGCGTCTGGACGACATGGAAGGTTATCAGCAGACCATGAACCGGCTGCTGGAGAAGAACAGGGCCAAGTAGACAATGTCCGCCATTTGTGAGTGCGGCGGCCATGCCGCCGCTTTTCTTCGTCGGGGCCGCGCCCCGGCGCAGTCTCTTCTGAATCCCATATCTCCCGTTCTTCCCATCTCCCCACGCCTACGCCCCCACAATCAGGAGCGCAAACCATGACCAACCGTGAACGCGTCATCGCCTCTCTGGAGCACCGCCAGCCCGACAAAACGCCCTACTGCATCGGATTCACGCAGAAGGCCCATGCGAAAATGGTCGATTACTACGGCGACCCCGACTTCGAGTCGAAACTGGGCAACTGCTTCACCATGCTGAAGACCGTGCGGCCCGACGCATGGCAGGAAATCCAGCCCGACCTGTGGCGCGACCAGTTCGGCGTGCTCTGGGATCGCAGCGTGGACAAGGACATCGGCAACGTGGTGAACCGCCTGGTCGCCGCCGGGAACGTGGCCGCGTTCACCCCGCCCGACCCGCGCGACCCGGAGCGCTTCACCATCTATCCCAAAACCGCCGATGAAAAGGGCGACCGCTTCTACATCGCCGAAATAGGCTTCTCGCTCTTCGAGCGGGCCTGGGTGCTGGCGGGCATGGAAGCCCTGCTGGAAGCCATGATGTGCGACCCCGATTTCGTCCACACCCTGCTCGACAAGATCCTTGCCTACAACCTCGAAATCATCGACGGCGCGTGCCAATATCCCATCGACGCCATGTATTTCGGCGACGACTGGGGCAGTCAGCGCGGCCTCATCATGGGCCGCGAACGCTGGCGCGAGTTCATCGAGCCCCGCGTCCGCCAGATGTACAAGGCCGTCAGGGACCGCGGCCGCCACGTCGTCATCCACTCCTGCGGCTGCGTCGAGGAACTCTTTCCCGACCTGATTGCCGACGGGCTCGACGTGTTCAACCCGTTCCAGCCCGAGGTCATCGATGTGTTCGGGGCCAAGCGCAACTACGGCGCGGAACTCTGCTTCTTCGGCGGCATCAGCACCCAGCGCATCCTACCCTACGCCACCCCGGACGAGACCCGCGAACACGTCAAGCGCCTGATTGACGGTGTGGGCAAAGACGGCGGCCTCTTCGCCGCCCCGGCCCACGCCATCCCGCCCGACGCCAGGGTGGAGAATATGGCCGCGATGATCGAGGTCCTGCAGAACCAATAGCGCCGCTGGGGGACTGGCTCCGGTTTCCGCCCATAGCCTTGGCCCATCAACGCCACCGCACACCGGAAACCGGTGCCTGTACCCGTGAAACCGAGTCCTTCTGCGTCCGTGCCCGTCCGTGCATGTCCGTGTCCGTCCGACCAACAGAGCAAGAATCATGCGCCTGCCCGACATTCCAGGCGAAACGCACGACCAACACAGACAGTCATATTCTGTGTTCTTTCAAATGAAGGATAAGAAGCCGGCGAGACGCCGACGCTCCCAGTAGCTCAGCCGCAATTCCTCTCTGGAGTCCTGTGACATGCAAAAATGGTGCTGTTTCATCGCCCTCATCCTTGTGACCGCCCCAGCCGTCTTCGCCCAGTCCGCCCAGACCGGCATGAAAGACCCCGCGCACGGCGCGCAGAAGCTCCGCATCGACTACGTCCACTACCGCCCGGCGGTCTTTGAGACGGAACAGTTCAAGGAGGCGGAAAGCGAGTTTCTCAACAAGGGCGGATTGCTGTACTTCTATTACACCAACATTACCGACAAACCGGTCCACTTCTATTTCTACCGGCTCAACGGAAAAGACGAGTCCTACTGGCGGCTGAACGGTTTTGTCGCGTGGGACCGCAACTACGGTTCGACCGTCGAACCCGGCCAAAGCGGCGTGTGGGAGATCAACGGCATCACAGACGACTTTGCCCCCGGCAAGCCCTGCAAGTTCGCCCTCATTGACCGGAAAGAGGGGGTCGCGGGCAAGTTTGAGACGACACTTGCGGCGGACCCCATCCAGATCACCCACATCCGCGTGCTGCCGGGCATGAAGGAACTGGAGTTGCACGTCCGCAACGCAGGCAGAGACAGGGCACAACTGGGCACGGTTGAGATTGCCAATGCCCAATTCGCCTCCTGTGAGTGGGTCGGACAGGAACTGTCCGGACCGGGCCATGCCATCGCCCATGTGACGCTCGCCGCGCCGGTCGCCCCCGCCACACTGCTCATTGTGAAGGTGCCCGTGAAAGGTGCAGGTCCGGACCGCACCGTCTGCGGGCACCGCCGCGCCTTCGAGGATGTCTTTCCCATCGGCACCTGGAACACGGACGAGGGGAATCTGCCCGCGCTGCGGCGCATGCACATCGATGCGGGCGTGGCCGGCGGGAAGAAGACCGACAAGTTCTTTGGTGAGCTGGCGCCCAAGTACGGACACAACGCCATCGTCCACACCGAGGTGCCCACCGAGGTGGACACGCTGCGCGAACTGACCGGCAATCCGAATCTGCTCTGCTGGGGCCTGGCCGACGAGCCCGACTGGACCCGGCCGCCCAACGTGATGCTGATGTGTGACGACCTGGTGCGCAAGTACGACAGCACGAAACCAAGCTTCATGACGCTGTGCCGCAACATCAAGTTCTTCCAGTATGCCCCCATCACCGACATCGCCTGCCAGGACCACTACTGCGTCACCGCACCATCGAGCAGCCTGTGGAAGAAGTTCTACGGCACCCGCTTGGAGGAGACCCAGATCTACACCCGCGACCTCAAGCGCGCCGCCGAGCCGCACCCCGTTTGGGTGTGGACCCAGGGCATTGCCAACTGGGGCGAACGGCCCAAGCGCACTGTGCCCACACCGGACGAACTGGCGGGACAGTTGGTGCTCAACCTCGGCCAGGGCGCCAAGGGCATTCTCTGGTTCAATTATGGCAAGGAAATAGCCGACAAATTCCCCGACGCCGTCGACGCCATGCGTCTCTGGGGCCGGGTCATCTGCCTGTTGCGCCAGGATTTTCTCGCGTCCGATCCCGCGCAGTTGAACATCAAGGCCCCGGAAAAGATCGACGTGTCCCCGCTGGCCTCCCGCGACAAGCTGCTGTTGTGCCTGTTCAACAAGGACTACGACATCGACCCGCAGGCCTATCCCTGGCGTGAGCAAAAGGACGTGAAGATCACGGTTGAGCTGCCGTCCTGGATCACCCCCGCCGCCGCCCTGCGCATCACGCCCGAGGGCGTGATTCCGGCCGACCTGAAAGTGTCCGGCCGCAAGGCGACCGTCAGCATGGACTCCCTGCGCGTCTGCGACATCATCATGCTGCCCAACGACCCGGCCGCCAAGGACAAACTCGACGCGGCCTTCAAGCAAATCGTCGCCGACGAGGACAAGACCTGGTAGCGCGCACATCCAAGCCCGTCCCGGCAAGTCTGTCCGTTTCGTGCCGCAGGCCTCCGGCCTCCCTTGTTGCCCGGGTGTCTGCGCAAATCTGGCTGCATTCGTGCCCGCACCCACCGGCACGAAGTACAATAGGGCCATGCCGCACAACCCGCACAAGAGGCCCAAGCCCGCAACCGGGGCCGTCACCCTTCCGCACGACCGGCCCCTGCCCATGTCGCGCGGCGAGATGGACGCGCTCGGCTGGGACCAACTGGACGTGCTGCTGGTCACGGGCGACGCCTATGTGGACCATCCCTCCTTCGGCACGGCGCTGATTGGCCGCTTTCTCGTGAACGCGGGACACCGCGTCGGCATCATCGCCCAGCCCCGATGGGACACGCCGGACGACATGCAGCGGCTGGGGCGGCCCCGGCTTTTCGCCGGCGTCAGCGCGGGCGCGCTCGACTCCATGCTCGCCCACTACACCGCCTTCCGCAAGCTGCGACACGACGACGCCTACACGCCGGGAAACCGCCACGGCGCCCGGCCCAACCGCGCCTGCATTGTCTACACCGGCCTCGTGCGCCACGCCTTTCCGGGCCTGCCGGTCGTGCTAGGCGGCGTGGAGGCTTCCCTGCGCCGGGCCAGCCACTACGATTTCTGGACTGACAAGATCCGCCGTTCCATTCTCCTCGACAGCAAGGCCGACCTGCTCGTCTACGGCATGGGCGAGCGCGCCGTGCTGGACATTGCCCAACGGCTGCACGACTTGCCCAAAGACGTGCCGAAACCCGCGCAGGCACTGCGAGGCATTCCCGGAACGGCTTTTGCTGTCTCGTCGCTGGAGTCCTTGCAGGAGGATGGCGTCGTGCCCGCCTATGAGGACTTGATCCGCCTGCCGGGCCATGAGGAAATCGTGCAGGACCCCAAAGCGCTCATGTCCGCCACGCTCGCACTGGAACGCCAGGTGCACCCGGGGACCCACTGGGCCGTGCAGGCCAGCGGCGCGCAGCAGGTGCTCTTCGCACCGCCGGCCGCCCTGCTCGACACGACCGAACTGGACGCGCTTCACGCGCTGCCTTTCACGCGCCGTCCCCATCCGCATTACACCGAGCGCATCACCGCGTCCGACATGATCCAGTTCAGCATCACCGCGCACCGCGGCTGCGCGGGCGGCTGCACCTTCTGTTCCATCACGCTCCACCAGGGACGGCAAATCCAGTCACGCAGCGCCGAATCGCTGCTGGCCGAGGCGCGCCGCCTCACCCGCCACCCTGACTGGAAAGGCAGCATCTCCGACGTGGGCGGGCCCACCGCCAACATGTGGGGCGCGCGCTGCGCCGCCAATCCGGCCGTGTGCAAGCGCACCGACTGCCTCATCCCCCGCATATGCCCCCATTTCAAGACCGACAACGCCCGGCTCATGAAGCTGCTGCGCGAAATGCAGGCAGTGGAGGGCGTCAAGCATCTGCGCGTCGCCAGCGGCATCCGCTACGACCTCGACAGCGGCGACGGACACTTCCTGCGCGAACTGGTCCACGAGTTTGTCGGCGGCCAGCTCAAGGTCGCGCCCGAGCATATCAGCGACAAGGTCCTCCGGCTCATGCGCAAGCCGCCCTTCGCCCGTTTCGAGGCGTTCTTGGAACTCTTCGCCGACGCGTCGCACCAGGCGGGCCGCGAACAGTACGTCATCCCCTACCTCATCAGCGCCTTTCCCGGCTGCACCGACGGCGACATGCGCGACCTGGCCCGCTGGCTCCAGCAGCGCGGTTGGCGGCCGAAACAGGTCCAGTGTTTCATTCCGACCCCCGGCACCGTCGCCACCGCCATGTACCACGCCGCCATCGACCCCGAAGGCAACCCCATCCCCGTCGCCCGCACCGACCGTGACCGGCTAACCCAGCATCACATCCTCCTCCCCGCCGATACCAAGGGGGAGTAAAGGGCGTGCTCCCAAGAGGTTGATGCTCGGGCAAAGGCGTTCACGTAACGGACTGTATGGACGATATGGACTGTATGGACGGCATGGACGGCATGGACTTGGCACGGCGGATGATTCAGAGGCATGTCCATCTCGTCCATCTCGTCCATACAGTCCGGCTTCTTGTAAGGACCGCCCCTTCCAACGGTACTGTCCAAGAAGCCAGCGCGCACCGGAATGCATGAATAAACCTGGCCGGTTATCTTTATTATCCTAGTGCCCCGAGTTCCGCCCCAGAAACCAAGGAGTTCCCCATGCTGTCCGCATTGTTGACCACCGCGGTCTTCCTGACCGCCCAGCCGGTTGCCCCCCAACCCCGCAACTTCGTCCTCGAGACCGCGCTAAAGGTTTGGGACGTGGACGTTTCCGACATGAACGGCGACGGGGTCGCCGACATCCTGCTGCTCACGTCCGATGAGCGAAGCGACCCGCTCAAGAAGGAACTGGCGCTCTTCCTGTCCGACGACAAGGGCGGCTATCCCGCAAAACCCTCGGCCGTGCTGCCGCTCGACCCCTCCATGGGCGCGGCCATGCTGGCCGAATGCGACGGCAAGCCGCCCAAGGAGCTGGTTGTGCTGGACGCGGCGGGGGCGCTGGTCTACCGCTTCGAGGGGGGCAAGTTCGAGAAGATCGGCGAGCCGCGCTTCTTTTCGCTCCTCCCCAGCCACGTCAAGGAACCCTCGTTCCTAAAACACAGCGCCAAGGACCTCCTCGGCGACGGCCGCGACGTGTGGTTCATTCCCACCCCGTCGGGCTACGACCTGCGCCGCATGGACGGGACCGTGACGCTGGCCGAGTGCGACGTGGTCAGCGAGATGCGCCGCGAGGAAAACACCTACATTGTGCACCGGCTGCCCGCCGTGCATCCCTTTGACGTGCCCGGCGAAAAGACCAAGGGACTCGCCTTCCTCAGCGATGAATTCGCCGACTTCGCCCACGGCCCGGAATGGAAACAGCATGAGCGTTTCCGCATCCCGATCAACCTGGAGGAAAAATGGCAGGGCGAGGCCAAGATGGAGGATTTCAACAATGACGGCCTGCCCGACCTTGTCGTGACGCAGACCAAGGGCACCATCAACATGATGGCCCAGACGCAGATCTACATCGCCAAAGAACCCTTCAAGTACCCGGCAACGCCCACCAAGACCTTCTCCAACAAGGGCGGCGTGTCGAGCCCGATACTGATCGACGTGGACGGAGACAAGAAGAAGGATGTGGTGCTCATCAGCATCCCCCTGGGCATCACCAACTTCATCAACTTCTTCGTGCGCGGCAAGATCGCCATCCGCGCCGACGTGTACCTGTTCAACGGCACCGATTTCGGCGACAAGCCCACCTTCTCCACCGGCCTGACCATGGACGCCCCCGAAGGCCGCGAGCGCGTCGCCTACACCTTCGGCGACTTCAACGGCGACGGCCGTCTCGACGTGGCCTTCGGCAAGGAAAGCGACACCCTCGCCATCCGCACCGGCGAAAAGGAGAAGTTCCTGTCGTCCGACCCGTGGGTGCAAATCAAAGTGCCCAGTTTTGGCATGGCCGAAGCCTATGACCTCAACGGCAACGCTGCCCAGGACATCGTGATGTACCACCCCGGCGGACCCAACGCAAAGCGCGTCGATGTGATCGTCTTTTGACCGCAATCAGAATAAGGCGGACAGGACCAATAGACCCTGCCCCATCCGGACCGCCCCGCGGCGGCGCTCGGGTTCCCCGCCAGGATTGCCCTATCCTCCGCGCGGGAAAAGACAAATACATCGCGCCAACCTAACCGGCAATATCAGGGAGGCGAATCTCCGTTTCGCTGACTTGACAAATACTTGTCATGCATGTCCGCCGTCTTTTCTTCCGGCTTCTGGGTTCTTTCGTTCCGGCCATGTGGTTGTAATTCTTCTTGCGGCTGCGGTTTTGGCGCAAGGACAATTCTCCGGTGGAAGCACTTCCAGAGTGTCCGCATCCGGGACAACCCGTTTTGTTTGCGCAAACGCCCCCGAAAATGGAAAATGGAGGGCGGCGGCGTGTCCGCCGCAAGGAGACAAACAATGACCCGACGTGATCGTGTGATGCGTGCCCTCAATTTCGAAACGCTCGACCGCCCCCCGCTGGACTTGGGGGCCATGCCGTCCACCAACATAAGCTGCTTCGCTTATCCCGGCCTGATCCGCGCGCTCGGGCTCAAGCCGCGCAGGCCGCGCGTTTACGACCAGAGCCAGATGCTCGCGCTGCCGGAGACGGACGTGCTCGACGCGCTCAACTGCGACGTGGTCACCGTGCAGATGAACCTGACCAACGCCTACGACCAGCCGGAACTCTGGCACCCCTATGCCTTCAACGGCCGGCTCGACGCCGAGGTCCTCGACCCGTCGCAGTTCGTGACGGAGCCGGACGGCACCATCGTCCAGCCCCACAATGCGAGTCGCATGCCCTCCGGCGCGCACGTGTTTGAGACGGACCACGCGGGGCAGGTGTTCTCGCTCACGGGCGACATTCCCCGGCCCGATCTGGACGAATTCCGCGCCACCCTCAAGCGGCGCGCGCTGACGCCGGAGCAAATCGCCAAGGCGGTGGACATGCTCAAGAGATCGCGCGACGCGACGGACCGCGCCATCATGTTCTGGGGCTTCGGTGCCGAAATAGGCATCGCCAAGTTCGGCGGGCTGGCCATGTTCCCCATGCTGTGCCTGACCGAGCCCGAACACGTCGCGCAGCTCCACGAAATCGCCATTACCCACGCCATGGAGCAGGTTGAAAAGCTGCTGCCGCTGGCCGCCGACTGCGTCGATGTGTTCATGGTGTGCCCCGACGACTGGGGCACGCAGAACGCGCCCATCGCCGCGCCGCAGATCTACAATGAGCTGTTCAAACCCTACT
>CAIXUF010001168.1 GCA_903922535.1 Candidatus Hydrogenedentota bacterium | reverse complement strand
TTCACTGGCGAGTCGCAGTCCATGCTCCTCTCGCTGTTGGATCATTCCATACCGGAGCACAAGTACGCGGTGACGGGTTGGAAGCTGCGCGCGCTGGCCCAATACTACTGGCTCACGCGGGACGCCGAGTTCATGCGCGCAAACCGTGCGCGCTGGGAGCCGTTGATCCGGTTGATCGTCGGCGACCGTGATCCCACAACCGGCCTGACGCCCCGGGACTTCTACGCATCGGACATTCACAAGCCGGTTTGGAACCTGAAAACCAACGCCACCTGCTGGCGCGGCGTGCGCGACGTGGCCGCGGTGCTGCGCGACATGGGCGAGCCGGATTCGCAGTTGGAAGAGCGGGTGGGGCAGTATCGTCAGGCGATTTTCGACGCGGTTGACAAGAGCGTGCAGCGCGACTTCGACCCGCCGTTCGTCCCCAATGCACTGCTGGACGATGCGGAGAAGCCGTGTCAGGCGCTGACCGACACCTGCCTGGGCAGCTACTGGTGCCTGGTGTCCAACGCCGTGCTCGATTCGGGGGTCTTCGACGCTCAGCCCGAAAAGGCCCCCTGGATTCTGGACACACTGCACTGGCGGGGCGGTGTGTGCATGGGCATGTTGCGCTTCGACCAGCACTCGAAGGTGTTTGCCAACGAACGGGGCCTGGACGACAACTATACCGTTGGCTACGCCCTCCAACTGCTCAAGCGGGACGATGCGGATCGCGCCGTGGTTTGCCTCTACGGCAAGCTGGCCCAGGGGTTCACCCGCGACACATTCGTCGGCGGCGAGGGCACAAGTCTCGACCCGCTGGACGGGTACGGGCGCCCCATGTATCTGCCGCCCTGCACGGCCGGCAATGCCTTTTTCCTGTGGACGCTGCGGCACCTGTTGTTGCAGGACTGGGATACCGACGACGACGGCAGGCCGGACACGCTGCGGTTGTTGTATGCCGTGCCGCGGCGCTGGCTCCGCGACGGGGCCGTCATCAAGCTCGAAGACATGCCGACCGCGTTCGGCAGGCTGTCGCTGGAGGCCGAATCGAAACTGGGCGAGGGCGGGTTCCTTGTGCGGATCGACCTGCCGCCGCACCGGCCGGAGAAAACACTTCTTCGGGCGCGTGTGCCGGAGGGCTGGAAGGCTGTTTCGGCCACGGTCGATGGGACGGTCCTTGCCGTCGACCAAAGTGGTGTCGTGGACCTTTCGAAATGCACTGGCCGGACCTCCGTCCGATTCGAGTTGCGTAGGACAACGGAGGATTCCTCCTGATAGCGCGTCCGGTCGCCTCCATTGTCTCCCCTCCTTCTTTGCCCCGCCTATGACGAACGGGTATGCTACATGAAAACGAGGAAACGTTATGAGCACGTCCGGTGTATGGCGTCGCGCCAATCGCTTCAATGTATTCATGGCCCTGGTTGCCCTTGCGGCTGGTGCCGCGTTCAGCGCCCCTTCGTTCGCGCAGGAGAAATCGGATCCCGCAACTCCGTTCCGCTTGGAGGCACTGGTGGATTTCCCCGACGACGCGCTCGCAAGCCCCGTGGTCATTACGCCCGCGCATGTGGATGCCATGATGGCCACGCTGCACACCATGGGCGTGGCCCGGGTGAATTGGGCCTACTATGGCGACGGCCACGGCGGCTACATGCTGCCTTCGGGCCTTGACGGAAAGTGGGACAACTATGCCAAGACGCTCGACGCACTGGGCAACCCCATGCGCGTCGCCGCCGAGGCCGCCCACCGCCATGGACTGGAACTCTACGCCTATTACAAACCCTATGAAACAGGACCGGCCGTCTACTTTCCTGACGGATCGCCCCAAGCGCGCGAATTTGGCCGCGTCCGCCAGCGCGGTGGGTGGCTGGCCTGGCTGGACCCCTTCGTGGTGGACCATCCCGATCTTCGCATCCGCCATCGGCCGGAGCTCTCCGTGGCCGAGGTATCGAAGGTGCCCATTTGCGCACTCAAGCTCATCAAGCGGGACGGCACGCCCACCCGCATAACGCGCGAGCACCTGCAAGTGTGGTCCAGCCCGCTCAACTATCGGTACCAGCCCATGAAATTGGACTTCACTCTCACGGAGGCCGTCGAAACTTCCGTGCGGGAGGTGCGCGATCTGGCCGGCACCCTGATCACGAAGAAGGGCGACCCCGTGCGCACGCTCACACTCTCGGGATTCAGCCTGGCGGACCCCTATGTCCTTGTGACGACGGATTTCGTGGACGGCCCCGCCGACTTCGAGAATGCCGGGACCGCCCTCCTCATGGCGCTCGATGGGCACGGCAACGAGATCCCCGGGGTCTTTGCCTCCGGCAATGGCGTGTGGGAAGCCGAACGCGTGGACTTCCGCAACTGGGGCCTGATCTTTGATGTGGGCTTTGGGGGCGCCGTGGCGCAGCTCGACAAATCCAATGCCTCAGGCCGCGCGGGCCTGATTGCTTTCACCCGTGGACGCAATGATTACCTGCCCGGTGCGTTGTGCGAGACGGAGCCCCTCGTCCGCGAATTCTGGCTGTCCTGCATCCGCGAAATGCTCGACGCCGGCGTGGACGGCGTGGATTTTCGCGTGGAAAACCACGGCACTCATACCGACTACAGCGACGAATACGGGTACAACGACGCGGTCCTCAAGGAGTGTGCGCGCCTCGGCAGGACCGATCCCGCCACCGTGGCGCAGGTCCGGGGCGAGGCCTACACCGGATTCCTGCGCCAAGCCAAGGACCTGATCACGTCCCGCGGCAAACGCATGCGCATCAACCTGAACATTGACTGGTTCCGTCCCGACCCGCCCCCCGAACGCCGCCTGGCCTATTCGGCCAACATTGACTATGACTGGAAACGCTGGGTGGGCGAAGGCCTCCTTGATGAGGGCATCCTGCGCATCTTCGCGCTGCCCTTCGCCTGCGTGTTTGAAGACGCCATCGCCGCGGACATGATTGCCCGCTGCAAGGAAAAGAATATCCCGCTCGTCGTCAACCGTTACATCAAACCCGACTATCCGGCCGAATTCACGCGCGTCCGGCAGGACGGACGTTTCAGTGGCTTTATCCTGTATGAATCGGCCGACTACCTGCACTTCCAGGATCCGCCGGGATGCACCTTCCAAAACGACGTCGTGGCCAGGGTGCGCGCCCTGATGAACGAAGGTAAGCTGTAGCGTGGGGCTTAAGGACGGGATGTCATGGAACCATGTTCAAAACATGCGCCCGCCAGAGCCGGGCAGATTCTTGGGAAGCACCGGCATGAGCATATTGATGTGTCTCTAACCGTAATCCGTTTCAAGGGTTGTTGTGCCGGGAACATCCCAGTTGTTCCCATAATGGGGTCGTTCTTACGGTAAATCGGCCGCCCAGGCAGCCCTGTCCTTGCAGATGATTCTGCTATACTCGGTTCAATGTGGTCGGGTGATTGACGCACCCAATCAACCGCGTTTGCCAAAGGATGACAGAGAAACGGACTGCACGGAGGTTATGATGAGACACCGATTTGTGGGATCCATGGTTGTCCTGTTGGCCTTCTGTTTTTTGCTCACGCTGGGGGCGGTGCGCGCGGTTGCGGAGGGTCAGCCAACACCCGCTGCAGACGGAAGCGCCCGACAGATCACGGTTGACCGTTTCGCCGATTACCCGCCCTGCTTTCCGGAAAAAGCCGACACGCTGGATCCCGAAGCCATGGCCAGGCAATGCTGGAAAGGGTATCTGACAAAACAGCCGGAACCGTGGGGCATGCTGCCGGGTGGGGAACCAACATTCCGCTTCCATTTTGACAACCGGGCATTGCCGTGGCCCGTCTTACGGCACCACTCGGTGGATGGTTTTGACAACAACAATCGAAACCTCGGCGCGCATGCTTTGCTTCATGCGATGCTCGGAAAAGAAAAGGACAATGATCCCGCGGAGAAGGGTGATATTGGTTATCTGCTCAGCATCACGGATCCGGATCTGGGGCTTCCCTACAGCCCGGACACCCTTCCGAGACAATGCGCGGTGGGACACGGGGAACTTGTGCAAAATGTGATCATGCTGTACGGACAAACCGGGGAGCCCTATTTGCGCGAGTGGGCCGAGAAGATGCTTGGGACACTGCGCCGTTTCGCGGTTGTCACAGAGCGCCCGGGAATTGGAGCCGTCGCTGCCTACAACCAGGGGATGATTCTGGTCGGCACCTCCCCGGCCAAAGAAACCAAAGATCCCACCATGGGTGGGTGGCAGCATCTGGCGGTGGGTTGGAACCTGGGGGCCTTTTCAAGATGGCATGAGCTGACAGGCGACCGTGAGTCGCTGGATTTCGCCGTGGCCCTTGCCAACCGCCTCTGCAACACCGAGGATGCCAACGGAGACGACGGTTCTTTGCGACCCGACGGTGCTTTCGGGGGAAAGACACAGGCGTCCTCGGCCAGTTGGCACATGCACGGACACACCCACGGTCTGCCGCGCCTGGTTCATCTGGGCGGCCAGTTGGTGCTGGCGGACCAACGGGACGCGGGCGTTCGGATGATCCAGCAGGCGCGAAACACCTTCGATTGGCTCTATGACCCCGCGCGTAATCCGGACGCGGGAAGCCTCACCGGCTGGCTGCCCGAATGGCTGATCACCGCCACAGGCTGGAACCGGAAGAGCGACTGTGAGGGCTGCACGATGGGTGACGTCGTTCAGACGGCCGTGGCATTGGGCGCCGCAAGCCGTCTGGACCCGGACCTTGCGGACTTGATGCGGTACTATGACCGCGCGGAACAGATCTTCACGGGCCAGTTGGCCGGGCAAATGTTCCGCGTGACACCCGCCTACCTTGCCGTCGTGAAAGACTGTCTCCAAAAGCGCGTGGAAAAGGACATGGTTGCCTCGCCGCCCGAAGCCAAAGCCCGGGAGGTGGAACTGCGCTACCAGGCCGGCGTGGCGACAGCGGAAAGAATGGTCGGCCAGCAGTTGGGGCTCTGCGGGTTTCCAGACTGGGCAAACAACCAGGCGTCCGATCTTGACGCCGCCCTTCCGGGCATTCACATGCAGGGCTGCTGCTCCGATGCCACGATTCGGGCCGCACACGCGATCTGGTCGGAGACCGTTACCGGAGACGCAAGTGAAACGCGCGTCAATCTGGCATTCAACCGCGTGTCGCCGCTGGTCGACGTGGTCTCATGTCTGCCGCATCGCGGCGAACTCGCCGTCCGGGTTAAAGCCGCCCGTCGCGTGCTTGTGCGCGTCCCGGAATGGGCGCCGAAGGATCAGGTCAAGGCCCATGTGGAGAAGAAACCCATTCCGCTGTCCTGGGAAGATTCGTACGTGGTTTTCGACTCCGTCAGCGACGGCCAACTCCTTACGGTGACCTATCCACTGGCCATGCGCACGGTGCAGGAGAAGATACAGGGCATGGAATACACGGAGCGCTGGCGCGGAAACA
>CAIXUF010001167.1 GCA_903922535.1 Candidatus Hydrogenedentota bacterium | reverse complement strand
GAGCCGTACCGGGATATCCCTTGGCGGGGTGCTCGCCAGCAAGAACCGCCTCCGTTTCACCCGGTATGGTTACTATAGCCAGGCATCACTGAACGATGTCATGGCACATAATTCACTGAACGATGTTATGGCACTTGATACCTAGGGGCAATATCAGGTGAGGCCGTGGACAAGACGCTGTTACGCCTGCTGTGTTTTGACAAGTCACCGGCCGTGGCCGGGATGGCGCTTATCCAACTTGTTCAACGCACGGAGAAGAACGGCCCCTTTAAATTCGTTGTTCCTGAGGCGGAACTTGACGCGCTCATTGAGACCGTGCACAAGGCTCCATTGGGTGAAGCCGGGGAGGTTGTGCGCGTCCTGGGCATGTGCGCTGAGAACGGCGTCGATGTGCGATTTGATCCCATTCTTGATCGTCTGATTTCCGAGGTGAAGAGCACGGGCGAATGTCCGAGAACCAAGGACAGCTACCTCTCACCGCGCGTCTATATGCTTAATCAATATCTTATTACCTTTAGGGATATGGGGCAAGTAACTTGGGAGCCACTCAGAAAGGCTATAGACAAGGCCCGTGGCGCTAGGGACGCCGAGACGGAAAAGTGGCTGTGTCTAAGTGCTGGATATGCGGCGGACCATACTGTTGCGGACTACCTCAAGGAACTGGTTGTTCATGAACCTGACCGCTATGTTCGCTGCGTCGCCATTCGCGCATACACCAAGTCCGCGGGGCGTGAAGCCATGGCGTTATTGCGTACTCTGGTTGACGACACGACACCAAGTGAGTTTGCCAGCCGACCAATGAACATGCCCTACTACCTAATTGGCTGGACGGCAGAAGAGGGAATTAGCATGCTCGATGGAAATCTCGGAACACCGTGAGTGAATGTAGCAGGCTTGATCTCTGTTCTTACTGAAAGTGAGGAGATACGTAATGGTCGCATCCTTTGTGTTTGCGCAACTCCTATTCGGAACACTGTTTCCGCAGCCGTCGCGGGAACTTGTAACGTTACTCAACGAGAGGGGGTTCTGACTACCGGCCTGGGCTGATGACGCTGGACTTGCCGGGGGCCTTGGACCAGTTTCTCGCCGCACTGGGTCGTCTCGCCAATCCTGCCCAGGAACTTGGCCCCGATTATGATCAGGGAGATATCCAGTATATTGACGGCACCGAACTGTATACAGGCAACGGCATACCCGACGTCGCGGAATTTGCGCTGCTTGACACCTCGTTGTGGCGCGGTTTCCAGACCACGCCACTCTCTTCCGACCGCAGGTCTCCTCTTTCGTTCGCGGTGCATCCGCCACGCGCCGGTGTTGGCAACCCATGCGGCATCCGATTGTCATCCGCACAGAGCGCTTCTGGAAACAGCGTCAATATCACGAAGATGGTCCGGAGAAGAGGAGACCTGCGGGAAATGGGGACGCTACCCATTTTCTGTCTTGACAAGTGTCCGTGGCGGCGCTACGTTGGTGTCATGCCGAGAGCAGCGCGCATGGTGGTGCCGGGGGTTCCCTATCACATCACCCAGCGGGGCAACCGCCGGGAGGATGTTTTCTTTTGCGACGGGGACAGGAATCTTTACCTGAAATTGCTGCTTGAGCACGCTTCCCCCTTTCTCCCAATCAAGTGTCGCGCTTAGCGGTGTCTCTAGTCCCGTCAGCTTCGCGGGCGGTAATCGGGACAGCGCACAGCGTTGGGGCGCTGCGGACGGTGGCAGGCGGACGGGTGGTCATAGCGGCAGTTGTCGCAAAGAAATTCTGTCGGACAGCGCAGCCGCAGCCACCATTGGCGCAGACGGGTGATCCAAGACGACGTATTCATGGCGTTCTCTTGTGAGAAAGCGGCAAGATGCCGCTT
Organism: Candidatus Hydrogenedentota bacterium; assembly: GCA_903922535.1. The sequence goes on along the minus strand of CAIXUF010001167.1, from coordinate 5,685 downwards.
CTACGTGGACGCCGGGCAAGCCAGTGGGAAGCGTTCATGACTTTCTCCCGTACCGGGACCGGTATTCTTTGGGGCTCAATCCGACATGGCGGCGAAACAGACGGGCCAGATTGGCGGGGTCGCTGATGCCGACGCGCAACGCGACTTCGGCAACGCCCAGGCGGGTTCGCCGCAGCAGTTCCTTGGCCTTCTCCGCGCGGAGCCGACCCAAATACTCCGAATAGGAAAGGCCAAAGCGGCGCTGGAGCCGGTGCGTGATGGCGCTGGGCGAAACGCCGAGCTGTTGGGCCACTTCGGTGAGATTCACCTTTTCCGCAATGTGGGGCAGCAGAATACGGTTCAATTCCGTGTCGTTCAAGCGAACCGGTGCCGGTGTCTGCGCCGCGATAGCTTCCCCGGCCTTGTGTGTTTCCGCAGCTTTCCGTATGTTCCCCGCCGTCGGGGTTGGCCAGACTGCGGCGTCCAGCACCCGCACCGCGGCGTCGATGAGGGCCCGGTCCGCGTCATACCCCGCGGCCTTGGCGGCGAAGTCGGCAAAAGCGGGCCATGCGTCCGACAGGTCGGCCCCGGCACCATGGCAGACTTCCAGCAGGCGCGACACCGCCATGGACACGGCGCCGCCGCGCCGGGTGGCTGTGGCGCGTTCTCCGGCCTCGTCGAGACAGGAGCGCAGATATTCGCGCAACGGACCGTGCACACCGCCTGAGAGCGCAATGGCAAGTTCCTCGTGAACGGGCCGTGACTCCGGCCTGGCGGGCCGTTTGGCAGAGGGCCTTTCCCGGTCCGGCTCCGGTGCCGCAGTCGGCGTGTTCAGCCGTTCCACTTCGCGGTTCAGCGCCTCCACCGTCCATTCCGCCACCACCGCCAGGGCCCCCTTGGGTGTGCGGTGAACATCGTCCAGTGAAAACGGCAGTTCGGTGACCTCTTCCCCCAAAAGTTCGGAAAGACCGGCACACGCGCCGCTCTCCAGGCCACGGGCTTCCGTGGCCGGGCAATAGGGGCCAAAAGTGAGCACAATTCCCGGCAACGATTCCGGGGAAATGGCCACGACCCCAAGGCCCATATGGCAGGGGTAGTTGTTGGGCAGCTCCTGACTTATCGCAAGCATGGACCCGGTGCGGCGGGATTGGCGGCAGGCCCGTTCACCGGCGGGGATTGCGTTCACGTGCGCGCAGACCCCACAGTGCCCCCAGCCCGCGATCAACGCGCCTTCCCGGTTGTTTGCGAAGGGATGCACGCTCAGGGGCACCCCGGCACCCAGCGCGGCGCGCTCCAAAATGCGGCGCACCGTCGGGAGTTCAAAGAACTCCGGGCCGGGACTCATCCGTGAACCTCGAAGAGCCGCGAACTGCCGTCCGGGGGGGCCACGACGATTTCCGCGGGATGACCCGGAAGTGCCTCGCGCGCCAGCCGCGAGGCCAGCGCGGGCAGATTGTTCTCGCGGCTGAGGTGCACCAGGACCACCAGTTGCAGCCCGTCGTGGGCCAGTTCCGACAGCAGTTTGGCCGCGTCGTGGTTGGAGAGATGGCCGCTGCGGCTGCTGATCCGCTGTTGTATTTTGGGCGGATAGGATCCGGTGCGGAGCATGTGAGGACAGTAGTTCGACTCGATCACCAGCGCGTGGGAATGGGCCAGGCGGTTACGCACCAGATGCGACGTGTGGCCAAAGTCCGTGGCAAATCCCAGCTTTGCCGATGCGTTGGTGACGGTGTAGCTGACCGGGTCCGCCGCGTCATGGGCAATGGAGAAACTGGATATGTTGAGTCCGCCGATGGTGACCGTATTCCCCGCCTCAACCGTCTCCAGCCGATCAATCCGTCCGACCGTCGGGGGCAGCGACGCGCGTGTTCCCTCCGTCATGAATACCGGCACGCCGTGCCTGCGGGACAGAATACCCAAACCAGCCACGTGGTCCCCGTGTTCGTGGGTGACAAAGACCCCCTTTAACTCGGACGGGCATATCCCCACCGCCGCAAGGCGTTCCTCAAGGCGTTTCAGGCTGAGTCCATTGTCGATCAGAACGGAATTCAGCCCGTCCGTAACCAACGTGGCGTTTCCACTGCTCCCGCTGGCCAATAATGCAAACTTTATCACAATTCAACCTTCCGAGTGCCCGTGTTGCGGCGTGATTCAATGGTGAAAAGTATACCAAAGATTGGGCTTTTCGGGCACACTATTGATTTTGCTTCGGACCCGTGATATAACGGCATGGTTATTGCTTGGAAGGTGGTTTTATATGTTGCGTTTAGAGCATCAATTTGTACAGCGTCAGGAACAGCGGCTGATTTTGACCCAGCAGCAGATACTGGGCCTTAACCTGCTGCAAATGAATAGTTTGGAGTTGGAGGAGTATCTTGCCGCCGAGGTGGAGCAGAATCCGCTACTCGAACTGATTCCTCCAGAGGATGGTCTTCCTCCCGCTTCGGCAAAGCTGGAAGAGGATGCCAACGATGCAAGTTTTGCGGAGGCGGTGGAGGCAAACATCCTCTCCCGGGACGGTGAGAACACCGATTTGAAGCGCGCGGCGGACTTGGAGTTCCGTGACACCTCCACAGAAACGTACGATGCCGGGGATGACCGATACCGGGAAGGCAGGGATTTGAGTGTCAATCCCGACCTTTATGGGGCATGGGAATACCGGATGGATTCGGTCACCGGAGAGGAAAGTCTTCAGGCCCACCTGCTCAGCCAGTTGCGCGCCACGGTGGACGATCCGGGAGACCTGCTGGCCGGAGAGACCATCATTCTTGCGCTGGATGACAGCGGCTATTTTCGGGGCGACATTGATGCGCTTGCGTCCGAAGTCGGCATCGCCCCCGAGGCTCTCCAGCGCATGCTTGCCGTGGTAAAGACATTCGATCCCAGCGGCGTGGGTGCCGCCGACCTGCGCGAGTGCCTTCTCCTGCAGATTGACGCGGAGTTCCCCGGTGACAGCATGTTGCGGACCTTGGTTTCTTCCCATCTGGAGGACTTGGGCAACCGGCGGATTCCGCTGATTGCCCGCGCCATGCACATATCGGAGAAGGCGGCCGAAGTCTTGGCCGAACGCGTGTCCATGTTGGAACCGCGGCCGGGTCGCCGTTTCTCGACGGGGCCCAGCCTGGCGGTTACACCGGAGGTGATCATCCAGGAAGTGCCCGAGGAGCGCCGTGTCGAGGGCAGTCCCCGGTTTGAAGTGGTGCCCGCCTCCGATCGCCAGTTCCATATCCGCTGGAACAGCGAATACGCGCAGTATTTGGACAAGTCGGCGGACCGGGAGGTGCGTTCTTTTCTGGAGGACAAACGCCGGGCCGCCGAAGCGCTGCTCAAGAATCTGACCCGCCGCGAGCAGACGCTGGTCAAGGCGGCCGAGGTGATTGCTGAAACCCAGGAAGAATTCCTTGAAAAGGGCGAAATGTACCTCAAGCCGCTCCGGCTCAAGGATATCGCGGAACGGGTCGGCGCGCACGAGTCCACCATGTCGCGCGCGGTTAGCGGAAAGTTCATTCAGACGCCCCAGGGCGTGATCGAGATGAAACGGTTCTTCTCCACCGGGCTTGCGAGCGCCGACGGCGAGGAGCAATCCTCCCGCGCCGTGCAGGCCAAGATACGGCAGATGATCGATGCGGAGGACAATCGCAAGCCGCTCAGTGATCAGACGATTGCCGATCTGCTGCGCAAACAGGGCCTTGAGATTGCACGGCGCACCGTGGCCAAATACCGGGAAGAGATGGACATTCCCACCAGCGGGCGCCGCCGCCACTTCGGAAAATAGGAGAAATCTGGCATGCTCGTGCACAGCGTCTACTTTTGGCTACGGGACGACATCGACGACACAAGAAGGCAGGCATTCAGGGAAGGGCTCGAATCGCTGCGCGGCGTGCCGTCCGTAAAGGAGATGTATGTGGGCGTCCCCGCCGACTCGCCGTCCCGGCCGGTGCTGGTGACGGACTACGATTTCGCGCTCACGGTGATCATGGAAGACATGGGCGCCCACGACATCTATCAGGAACATCCGCTGCACTTGGCCTTTCTCGGCGCCTTCTCCGGGTGCTGGAACCGCGTTCAAATCTACGACGCCGTTTGAAATGCCGGCACGGCCGCAGGTTAACGCGGGCCGGTTGCGGAACATGAGGTTCGTCGATGAATGATGCCAGTGCGCTTCAGCCCGTACCTCTTGACATCGCGGGTTCGGCCGGGGTGCGGTTGCGGGTGTGGGATTACGGTGGCGGCGGCCCTCCCCTGCTCTTCTGCCACTGTGCCGGCACGCTCGGGCGCATCTGGGAGCCCGTGATTGCCCGGCTTTCTGTCCAGGCGCGCATACTGGCCATGGATCTTCGCGGGCATGGCGATTCGGACAAGCCGCGCGGCGGCCAGCACTACCCATGGCAAGCCTTCGGCGCGGACGTGGCAGCCGTTGGGGAACAGTTGGGTTCCGGCGGCGGGGTGGTGGCCGTGGGGCACTCCGGCGGCGGTGTTGCGGTAACCCTTGCGCAGTTGGCCCGCCCCGGACTCTTCCGAAAAATCGCCCTTCTTGACGCCATTGTGGCCAGGGATTCCTTTTTTCCTGGAATCAACCCCATGGCGGACCAGGCGCGCCGCAGAAAAGGGCATTTTCCCTCACGGGACGCCGTTCGCGAGCGGCTTGGCCGCAAGATTCCCTACAATGCCTGGTCGGCGGAGGCCTTTGAGAAGTTTGTCGCCTACGGATTTGAGGATCTGCCGGACGGTAGCGTCCGTCTGAAGTGCCCCGGTTCGATTGAGGCACACTTTTACGAAGGGGGTTCCACCGAGTTCGCACTGATCCGGATGCACGAGTTTGGCGTGCCCCTGCTGCTTGTCACCGGAACCCGAAGTTACATGTTGGAGCATATTCAGGAACAGCATCGGCAGGCGCCGGGATCAAGGCTGGAGATTATGGAGAATGTGGGCCACTTCATTCCCCAAGAGCAGCCACAACAGACCGCGGACCTGCTTAACGGGTGGTTCCGTTAGGCGCTCCGTCCCCGGCGTTTGGGGCAGTCCATGCTCTAAAACCAGTCTACTTCTCGACCAGAAAATCCCCTAGAATCAGCGCGTCCAGACCGCAGGCGAAGAAGCAGGATATCGCGTCGCCGGGAGTCTCCACCAGGGGCATGCCGTTGATGTTGAAGGAAGTGTTCAACACCAGAGGAACGCAGGACAGTCGCTCAAATTCGGTGATGAGCGCATGGAAACGGGGATTGGTCTCCTCAAGCACGGTTTGCGGGCGGCCGCTGCCGTCGAAGTGGGTCACGGCGGGCACGCGTGTTTGCCATGCCGGACGGATCGGGAACACCTTTTCCATGAAATAGGCGGTCGCGTCCGCCGGTGTGTCCAGCACTTCCTGCTGGCGCTCCGACAGAATGGCCGGGGCAAAGGGACGGAATCCCTCGCGGTACTTGACCGAGGCGTTGACCGCGTCCTTCATCTCGGCGCGGGTGGGGTCGGCGAGTATGCTGCGGTTACCCAGCGCCCGTTGGCCGAATTCGCTGCCGCCCTGGAACCAGCCCAGAATCTTGCCCTCGCGGATCAGTCCCGCGCCGGTGGCGGGCGCGTTGTCGAGGCGAGTGTTCCGAATCTTGCGGCGGGTCAGTTCGGCATGAATCTCCTCATTGGAATAGGCGCGCCCGAAATAGTTGTGGCGCATTGCCTCCCGGCCCGACGAAAGCTTCAGCACGCTGTGCG
>CAIXUF010001166.1 GCA_903922535.1 Candidatus Hydrogenedentota bacterium | reverse complement strand
GGATTCACGGTTGACGATGTGACGGTGACCAACGGCACCGTCTCTGATTTCACGGGTGCCGAAGGATCCGACACCTACAGTTGGACCGTGACCCCCAGCCTGGAAGGTCCCGTGACGGTGCATGTGCCGGCCGCCGCATGTTTCTGCGCGGACGAAGGGGCCGGCACGGCCAGTTCGTCATCCAACACGCTGTCCGTCTTCTATGACACAACGGTTCCCGCCGGGACGATGCTCATCAACGGCGGCGCCTCCTGCACGACCAGCGGCAGCGTGCCGTTGACGCCGGCCGTAACGGACACCGGCGGTTCAGGCGTCGTGGCCATGCGCTTCAGCAATGACAACGTCACCTACGGCGACTGGCAGTCCAACTCGCCGTCCGTGACATGGGACCTGTCCTCAGGTGACGGCTCAAAGACCGTGTACGGGCAGTTCCGGGACTGGGCCGGCAACGTGCTCGAGATCAGTGACGCCATCATCCTGGACACCGCCGCGCCCACCGGCACCATCAGCATCAACACCACGACGGGCTATGAAAGTGCGGCCGCGGTCACGTTGACGCTGTCGGCGGTCGACGGCACCGGCACGGGTCTGGCGCAGATGCGCTTCAGCAACGACAACAGCGCCTGGGGTGCCTGGGGTGACTACGGTACCAGCGCCTCCTGGACCCTGTCCTCCGGCGACGGCGTGAAGACGGTGTATGTCCAGTACAGGGACGCGGCGGGGAACGTCTCGGCCAGCTATGGGGATACCATCAAGCTGGACACCACGCCGCCCACGGGCACGCTCACCATTAACGGTGGATTGCCCTTTACGGCAAACAGGCTGGTCACCCTGGAAATAGCGGCGGACAACAACGGCGGCTCCGGCGTGGTTTCCATGCGCTTCAGCAATGACAACAGCGTCTGGTCCGAATGGCAGGATTTTGCCCAGACCACTTTGTGGACCCTGATCGACGTGGAGAACGACACAATACCGGTGCATGTTTACGCGCAGTTGAGGGACGGGGCGGGCAACGTGTCCACGGCCGAGATCAGTGACAGCATAGGGCTGGACACAGAGGTGCCCACGGTTGTGCTGACCACCACGGCGGGCGCCGTGACCAAGGATTCCCCGTTCACGGTAACGGCGAGCGTGACCGAAGCCGTGACGGGATTCACCATTGACGATGTGGCGGTGACCAATGGCACCGTCTCTGATTTCACGGGCGCCGACGGTTCCGACACTTACAGTTGGACCGTGACCCCCAGCCTGGAAGGTCCCGTGACGGTGCATGTGCCGGCCGCCGCATGTTTTTGCGCGGACGTGGGCGCGGGCGCGGCGAGTTCGGCATCCAACACGCTGTCCGTCTTCTACGACACAACCGCCCCCGCGGGGGCGATGTCCATCAACGGCGGCGCTGAATACACGGCCACCAAGGGCGTGACGCTGACGTTGGCGGTCGTGGACACCGGCGGTTCGGGTGTCACGGAGATGCGCTTCAGCAATGACGGCGTCACCTATGGCGACTGGTCGCCCTACTCTTCGTCTGCGGCGTGGGACCTGACCGGCAATGACGGTGCAAAGACCGTGTACGGGCAGTTCCGGGACTCGGCGGGCAATGTGTTCCAGACCAGTTGCACCATCGCGCTGGACACCGTGCCGCCCGTGGGCACGGTCACGGTGAACACGGAACCGGCAACGCCGGAGTCTGTCAATTCCGCCGCCGTGACCCTTACCCTGAGCGCCGTGGACGGCACCGGTTCGCTTCCCGCGAAGATGCGATTCAGCAACGACAACAGCACTTGGGGCGCGTGGGTTGACTACGGCACCGGCGCGTCCTGGGTCTTGGCCCCGGGCGGGGACGGACTGCGGGCCGTGTACGCGCAGTTCCAGTCCGGCGGAGGCAATACAAGCACCGGCACCATCAGCGACACCGTCACCTTGGACACCACGGTGCCGGTCATCACGCTGCTGGGCGCAGATCCGGTCACGGTCGATTGCGGAAGTGCGTACAGCGACGACGGCGCGATGGCCAGTGACAATCTGGCGGGTGATCGGACGGGCGCCATTATGACCACCGGCCCGGTGAACATGATCGTTCCCGGTGACTACCTGGTCGCGTACAACGTGAACGACGGCAATGGCAATGACGCCGAGGAAGTGACCCGGACGGTCCATGTGGTGGACTCGACTGCGCCGATCATCACCCTGCTGGGCGCCAATCTGGCAACGGTGGCGCGCGGGGGATCCTACACCGATGCCGGTGCGACGGCCAGCGACTCCTGCGCAGGCGACCTAAGCACGGAAATTGCGGTCACCAATCCGGTGAACACCGCCGTGGCTGGCGACTACACCGTGCGCTACAACGTCAATGACGGCAATGGCAATAATGCAGTCGAGGTCACGCGGACGGTGATCGTGGTGGGGCCGCCGCCCACCGCGCCGCAGACCCCCGGAACCGGGGACATCTCCCAGACCAGCATCCTGTGGACCTGGAGCGCCCCCGCCAGCGGGAAGTTCAACGGCTACAACGTGTACGCCGACACCGTGACCGGCCCATTGGCCACACCGACGACGCTGCTGGCGACCGCCACAGCGGACGCGGTTTCTTGGCAGCAGGATGGGCTGACACCAAACACGGAGTACATTTTCCACGTGACGGCCTTTCTCACCTACGGCGGGGAAGGCGACCCATCGTCGCCCGACATCCGGGCGTGGACACTGGCGGCGCCGCCTGTGGCGCCCGTGGTGGAGGGCATAACGACGGACTCGCTGACGGTCTCCATCGGCCCGGGCGACGGTAACCCGCCGGACACGGAATATGCCATTGAAATCTCGGCGGACACGGACGGCAGCCTGTGGATCCAAGCGGACGGCAGCAGGGGCAATACGGCGGCATGGCAGACTGCGGAGGTCTGGGGTGCGAAAACGGTGACCGGCCTGTCTCCAAACACGCCCTACTCGTTCACCGTGTCGGTGCGCAACGGCGCCGGCTTATAGAGACCGCAGGGTAATGCGTCATAGTAAGCGCACAATAAGGGCGCGCAGAAGGATCTGGAGTCTTTCAGCCATGCGCCGGAGGCAACAAGGCGAACCGGTGACCGCGCAGGGTCAAGAACTCAACCATGGCCCAAGCCGGGCCAAATGAAAGACTGCTGCATGATGCCGGCACCCCACCGGCGGTGGGGTCGTCTGTGCGGTGCCCGGGAAACAGGCGCGCTTTCCATGTTTGGGAATTCTGGTAGGCGCGGGAAAAGAAAAGGCAGGCAAGGGAAGACATGGGAAGCATTCCATATCCAACAATATCCAGGCCTGTTGCGAAGGGTTCGGCTTCGCTTTCGCCACGCCGTGACAGTCTCCGTTTCTCGCTTTGCCCAAAGCGAGACGGGCTTGACCAAGCGCAGTTCCGGGCGAAGCGGGGGACGGAGACCAGTGGGGGAGGAGGGGCTCGATCTCTCATGATCTTCCGGCCAACGG
>CAIXUF010001165.1 GCA_903922535.1 Candidatus Hydrogenedentota bacterium | reverse complement strand
TGTTCGCGCCGCTGAGCGTCTGGGTGCCGCTGCCGGTCTTGGCGAAGGCGATTTGCCCACTTGCATTGGTAATCGTGCCGCTAAAGGTCCCACCGCCGTCATTGACACCTACTGTCAGCGCGGTGGGCGAATTCCCCGGATGGAGTTTATCGACCGTGCCCGAGCCAGTCAGTGCATCAATTGTTACCGGGTTGCCGTCCCAGACGTCAAACGTGGCGCCGCTGGCAATGTTCATGGACGCCTTGTTGGTGGTCCAGTTCAGTTCTTGCCAACCCCCATTGGTCAATCTTGAGGTGTCCTGCAGGTCAATCAATCCGCCTGCCTGCATGTCAAAAGTTAGCCGGGTCCCAACGGTTCCATTGGTGTCCTGATTGATGGTGGAATTCCCCGAAAGCCGGAACGTGCCGGCGCCCGTAATAGTGGATACCGGCATCAGCGTGGTAAAGGTATTGTCCGAGTTATACAGTTCGAAAACAGCACCCGACGCCACCGTAGTCGTCCGTCCTACGTTGAAATAGGGCTGGCCGCTGACCACCAATGTCCCGTTGTTGACCGTTGTCGCGCCGGTGTAGCTGTTCGCGCCGCTGAGCACGGCTGTGCCTTCCCCTTTTTTGACGAGGGAAGCCGTATTGAACCAATTGTTCAATGGCCCATTCAACGTGAGCGTGCGCCCCGCTCCGACATCCCAGGTGACGGCGGATGCTGCGATGTAGTCGCCATTGATCGTGAGATTTTTGCTGTCGGCTGCGATGGTGATCAAGGCCAGGGGGTTGCCATTTTCAACACCCACACCCATGATGACCGGCTTATCCGTTGTGCTGTTGATCACGATGTCTTGCGTCAGGCCGCTTTGCAGAGTCAGGCTGTCGATCCCGCGGGCGTCGTTGATGGTTACGGATGCTCGGTCGGGGTTACCACCGAACGTGTAATCGCTCCATTGGGTCCATGCGTTTTCAACCCAGTTGGCAGACTCGGTGAAGTTATTGTCGGTGGCGCCTGTCCAAGCGTAGGTGGGGACGTCGGCCATGGTGGTTCCGATGAGCGCCGCGCAAGTGAGGGCGGCGAGGGGTGTATTTTTCAGTTTCATATTTTGGGGTTGCGGGGGAAAAGGAGGCTGAAACGGCACAATAACCGCGGGCCCCGGAGCCATCCGAAGGTTTGGTCCGGCGGGATTATGCAGGGAAATGGGGGATTTTGTGAGAATCACGGGGAAATTCCTCAAGCGCGAAAATAGCTTTCCCGACCGCTTTTCCAAGGACTTTTTGGAAGATCTTCGGGCGGCGGGTTCTTGGGGTGTGACTGCTAGGAAATTGCTTTTGATGTGAAGGCCGTTGCAAGAGTCGGTGGCCGGACCGGAGGCCGGGGAAAAGGGCGTTGAGTATCATGAACATGGAGAAGTTCTTCGCCGGGTAGAAGACCCACCGGTACGGTCATGCCAAGATGATTGTTTGGAATTTCACGCAGCGGATCCTGGAAGGGGTTGAAATGCCTTTGCCGCGTCATGGGTCGATCTCTGCGCCATGGCACCTGCGGTGCGCCGAGCCCCGAGGCACCGTGCGTTTTGCGCCACGGGTATTGGGCTTGCCGCGCGGACCGCCACACCCTAAGAAACAGCCATGTACCCTTGTGCACCAGGCTTCGCCGCCCGCACCGTCCGGCACTGCTGCGGAAGCTCCGTTTTTCTAACAGTAATGGCCGCCCTGCTCTGTGGCGCGGCCCGCGCCGCCGAATCGCCTGCGGACGCAACACCCAAGGACAAGGCCTTGCGGGCCGCGATTGAGGACCTGATAGACAGCTTCCCGCAAGCCTACCCCCGCGGCGCGGAATTTCTCGCCCGGCTGGAGGTGCTCGAAAAGCGCGCGGTGCGCGACGGGGAGACCGCGGCCGCATGGGCGGCGTTGGGGCGCGAGGCTCTCATCTCGAACCCGCTGGTCAGCCGGCAGCCCGTCCTGTTTGTCCGCCGTGCCCAGTACCCGAATGTCCACGGTCCCGATGAAACGATGTTCCAGAAAAACGAACTCGTGGCCCCCTCTTTCCACGGCGGCTCCCAGCTCAAGACCCTCGACGCGCTCACCGGCGAAACCCGCGTCCTGCTCGATGTGCCGCAGGGCATCGTGCGCGATCCCTGCATCCATTTCGACGGACGGCGCATCCTGTTCTCGATGCGCCGCGATGCC
>CAIXUF010001164.1 GCA_903922535.1 Candidatus Hydrogenedentota bacterium | reverse complement strand
TCTGAAAAAGGGTGATACGGTGCTTCGGCGCGGCGAGCGTATCGGCCCTGCCCAGATTGCCGTGCTTGCGGCGGTCGGGATCGCCAACACCGTCGTATCCCGGCGGCCGCGGGTTGCCGTGGTGGCCACGGGCAGCGAGCTCGTTCCCGTCGATCAGAAACCCGAAGGCGCCATGATCCGTGATAGCAACAGTCTGCAGTTGTGCGCCCAGGTGCGAGGCGTTGGGGCAATCGCCAATAGCCTTGGCATTATTCCGGACTCCGAGGAACGCCTGGCGGCCACCATCCGACAGGTTATGGCAGACCACGATCTGGTACTGCTTTCCGGTGGTGTTTCCACGGGCGCGTTCGATTTCGTGCCGGAAACGTTGAGGCAGTGTGGCTTCGACCTGATGTTCGAGAGCGTGGCGATGCAACCCGGAAAGCCCATGGTTTTTGGCCGTTCGCCGGACAACGTATTCTGCTGCGGACTTCCCGGCAACCCCGTTTCGACGTACGTCGTATTCGAGTTGATGCTTAAGCCATTTCTATTGAAGATGATGGGTCACACCTACAAGCCAACCTTCGTTAAGGCTCGCATGGGCCAGGCGTTTGCCCGCCGGAAAAGCGGTCGCCAGATGTCATTGCCCGTCCGGTTCCTGGCGCCGGACACCGTTGTGCCGGTCGACTACCATGGATCGGCGCACATCCACGCCCTGTGTACGGCCGAAGCCCTGCTCGTCATCCCTGTCGGGGTCTCCGCAATCGCCGAAGGAGAGGTTGTTGATGTACGACTCCTTTAACAGGCACATCCACTACTTGCGGATTTCTGTGACCGATCGGTGCAACTTCCGGTGCTCCTACTGCATGCCGGCGGAAGGCGTTCCGATGCTCCCGCACTCCAGCATCCTGACCTACGAGGAGATCGTTGACCTTGTCCGCGAAGGCGTGATCCTCGGCATCGACAAGGTCCGCCTCACGGGCGGCGAACCACTGCTTCGCCGTAACATTGTGGGTCTCGTCCGTGCGCTTGCCGGCCTGGACGGTCTCAAGGATCTTTCCATGACCACCAACGCGTGCAAACTTCCGGAACTGGCGGTCTCGCTCAGGGAGGCGGGACTGCGCCGGATCAACATCAGTCTCGACACGCTTGACCCTGACCGGTTTTCTGAAATCACCCGCGGCGGAAATCTGAAGGAGGTTCTTGCCGGAATCGAGGCCGCTGTCAACGCAGGATTCAATCCCATCAAGCTGAACTGCGTCGTGAACGAATCGCCGGATGAACCTGACGCCAAAGCGGTTGCGGAGTTCGGCCGTGCCCGGGGAATGCCGGTGCGTTTCATCCGCCGCATGAATACGTCGGATGGCACATTCTGGCCCGTTATGGGAGGACACGGAGGTCTTTGTTCTGTCTGCAACCGGCTGCGTGTATCGAGCGACGGACGCATCTTCCCCTGTCTTTTCAACGACATCTCGTATTCGGTGCGGGAGCTGGGCGCGAGGCAAGCGCTTCTGGCCGCCGTACAGAACAAACCGCAAGCCGGGACATCCAGCGCCAACAAGTTTCATCACCTCGGAGGTTGAACATGCCATCACTGACACATCTGGACCGTCATGACCGCGTGAACATGGTAGATGTCGGCGACAAGCCGCAGTCGGCCCGCGTCGCCATCGCCACGGGCCGCATCCGCCTCGCTTCACAGACCCTGACGCTTCTGCGCAAGCGCCGGCTTCGCAAGGGGAACGTACTCGTCACCTCCGAGATTGCCGGCATTCAGGCGGCGAAGCGCACTGCGGAGCTGATTCCGCTGTGCCATCCCATCGCCCTGACGCAGGTCACGGTTCGATGTGCCCTGATCCCGTCAGGTGTTGAAGTGACCGGTTCGGCCTCGTGCATAGGCCAGACGGGTGTTGAGATGGAGGCCCTGACGGCCGTTTCCGTGGCCCTTTTGACCGTCTACGACATGTGCAAGGCCGTCGACAAGAAGATGGTCATAGGCCCCGTGCGGTTGGTGCGCAAGACGAAGACCGCCGTTGCCGTAATGGGTCGGGCTCCCTGCCGCCTTGCGCGGCAGGAACCTAAAATTTCCGGCTCCTGCCGGATAAACCGGCAGGGAACCAGATCCGTGAGTGCGCCATTATCCGTTGCCAGACAGGAGAATTCATGAACGCGCAGGTAGTGTCGGTCAATCGAAGCGATATCAAGGGCATCGCGAAGACGCCCGTGGACTCCCTCACCCTCACCATGGAAGGCGTGCAGGGCGATGCGCACGCGGGGTCATGGCATCGCCAGATCAGTTTGCTGTCCCACGAGGGCGCCATCCGCTTCACGGCACGGACCGGACGCGCGGTGAAGCACGGCGAATTCGCCGAAAACATCACCACGGCGGGATTTGCGTTGGAGGAGATGCGTATTCCGGACCGTATCGGTGTGGGACCGTGCGAACTGGAGGTCACCCAGATCGGCAAGGCGTGCCACGGGGACGGTTGCGCCATCTACCGCGACGTCGGGCAGTGCCTCATGCCCAAGGAAGGAATTTTTTGCCGGGTCATCACACCGGGGGTCATCCGCGCCGGCGACCCGATATCCTGGACCAAACGCGAACTCCGCTGCCAGGTTCTTACGCTGAGTGATCGGGCTAGTAGGGGAGTCTATGAGGACCAGAGCGGCCCCGCTGCGGCGTTGGCGCTGAAACAGCATTTCGAGGACAGCCACTGGCGGGCGGCCGTCTATACGGGCCTGATCCCGGATGACCCTGCCCTGCTGCGGAAACACGTCAAGCAAGCGGTAGCGTCCGGAACCGCTGTGCTGGTGACAACCGGGGGAACGGGCATCGGTCCCCGCGACATTACGCCGGACGTCATACGCTCCATGCTGGACCGTGAGATTCCCGGTATCATGGAGCAAATCCGCGTCACCTGTGCCGCGCAGAATCCGGCCGCCGTGCTGAGCCGCTCGATTGCCGGGGTGATC
>CAIXUF010001163.1 GCA_903922535.1 Candidatus Hydrogenedentota bacterium | reverse complement strand
TGGTGGAGGCGGCGCGCGCGCGCATCGCGGCGGGTGAACCGTTCAACCAGGTGGCCATCGAAGTTTCCGACGACAAGAACGTGGCGCAGTCCGGCGGGCTCTATCCCGAGGTGAGTGCTTCGGCGCTGCCCCCCTTTATCGGCGAGCGCATTTTCAAGCAGACGCCGGGCGAATTGTCCGAGGCGTTCGAGGGGGACAAGTCATGGCATCTGCTGAAGGTGCTTTCGGTGAACGAGCCGGGCAAGGTGACGCTGGAGAAGGCGCACGACCAGATTAGCAATTACCTGCTGGAATCAAAACGCCGCGAGGCCGTCGCAAAGACGGTGGATCAGGCGAAGTACCTGATGGACATTGAAATCTACAAGGCGGAACTGCGGCCGAAAGAGGGGCCGGGGGCGGCCAATCAGGCGGCGCCGAAGGCGGAGGCCGCGGACACCGCCGCGAAATGACGGAGGCGGAAGGCATGAAAGAACGCGTGCTGCGCGTCGCTCTGGTGGGTGCGGGGATGTTTGGCGGGGATGTGCATCTGCGCACCTACGCCCAACTTCACCGGAACGGACTGCTGCCCTGGCTGGGACGGCTGGGTCTGGACGACAAGGCGCGCGCTTTGGGCGACGTGCAGGTTGAGTTTGTGGCGCTGGCCACGAACACGGAGGGGAGCGCCCGCGCGAAGCGCGAAGAATACCGCGCGAAACACGGGCTGGACTTTGCGGTGTACCACGGCGAAACGCCATGGATGGACATCCTGCGCGATTTTCCCGATCTGGACATTCTGGCGGTGGCCACGCCGGACCATCTGCACACGGCGCCCATTCTGGCCGCGCTGGAGCACGGTGTGCACGTGATTACCGAAAAACCCATGGCGCTGGACGCGCACGAGGCCGATGCCGTCATTGCGGCGTCACGCCGCGCGGGGCGGCTGGTGGGCGTGGACATGCACAAGCGTTATGACCCGGACCATTTGCGGCTGCGCGACGACATTGCCAAGTGTATTGGCGACCCGCTGTATGGCCGCGCCGTGCTGGAGGAGCCGCTGACCGTGTCCACGCAGGCCTTCAGGAAATGGGCCGAAAAGAGCGATCCCTTCAGTTATGTCGGCTGCCACTGGACCGACCTCTATGTGGCCTATTTCGGCGTGAAGCCGGTGTCGCTCCATGCGGTGGGGCAGAAGAAGAAACTGCGGCGCGATTTCGGGATGGACGCCTTTGACGCGGTGCAGGTCAAGGTGCAGTTCGACAACGGCATGAGCATCGACTTCATCAACAGTTGGATACTGCCCGACGGTTTTGAGGCGCCGGTCAACCAGGAAAGCCAGTTGTTCGGCACCGACGGGCTGGTCGAGTCGGACAGCCAGTACCGGGGCCTGCGCTGGTGCAGTGCGGCGCGCGGCATGCGCACGGCCAACACGCATTTCACCCGCGACGTGCGCCGCGGGGACGGCTCGGATGCCTACGTTGGCTACGGCGTGGACAGTCTCGTCGTCTGCATCGAGAAGGTCGCGGAGATGAAGTTTCTCGGCGCGACCATGGACGCGCTCGCGTCCTCCTATCCCAACGCGGAAGAGGCGCGCATTTCAGTGCTCATCGTCCATGCCGCCCGCGAGGTCTGCCTCCGCAACTTCGCGTATCTCGAAACGGGCAAAGGCGCGCCGGTGACGGCGGTGTTTGGGGAGGACGGCATCACAATCTGCGACCCCTACACAGGAATGACGAAGATCTATGACCGGCCGGTGTAGCGGAAGACCTTGACGCAACATGCGTCAACCCATGGCCGGGTCGGGACACACGGCGGGTTGCGGGCTCTTTTGGAGCGGGTGGGGCTGGTGCGCTCCGCTCCGCTACGATTCGCTCCGGGCACCCTTCCGTTCCAGGCCTGGCCAATTCGGGGTCAAGGACGGGTTGTCTTGCGCGGTTTTGTGAGGGACGGCTTTGCTTTGTTCTTGGGCGGGGAGGGGGAAGCGCACGGGGTGTTTTGCGTTGCCGGCGGGTTGTTCGAGGGGTGCCGGGGACAATCAGGGATACAGGTGATGCAGGTGCCCACGCATTTGTTGTCGTTGTCGGATTGTCTGTTCTTTTTGGGGGGCATGAATCGATCACCTGATTGCTGCCAAGTGGAGCGCAGTTTCACGAAATGCGGTACAGCCGTCCACCCCGGGGGGGCGGTCGG
>CAIXUF010001162.1 GCA_903922535.1 Candidatus Hydrogenedentota bacterium | reverse complement strand
GGTGCGATTTTCGAAAAAGCGCTGGCCGAGTTGGGCCTGGTTTCCCTCCCGTGCTGGATCGGCGGAAAGTTTAACCCCTCGTTGCCCGGTTCCGGTTGGGAAGCGTTTCGAGACATCTGGACGGCGTATCCCGATCATCCTGACGGATTGCTTGTCACCGACGATGTGCTTTTTCGCGACGCCGCGCTGGCTATTTCCGAACTGGGTATCGCCGTGCCGGAGCAATTGAAGATCGTCACCCATGCGAATCGCAGTTCGCCTTCTCTCCACACCTCCTTTCCCCACACACGCTTCGAATTTGCCCCCGCAGCCGACGCGCAGGCGCTGGTGGACTTGCTCGAACGCCGGTTGGCGGGCGCTCCCCCGCCGGTCGAACCTGGGCGGAGACCTTTTGCTGTGGTTGAGGTTGGCGAGCCTAATGTGGCGCAGGTGGAAGGTGGTGGGTTGAGGGGGAAGAATGAAGGAAGACGGATGTCGCAAGTTGCCGGGGACATTCGCAGCACATTCCAAATTCTGCCTACCTGAATAGTTTCCAAGCACGGAGGAGAAAAATCATGCAGGGGAGAAACACGGAAAAATGGAGGCAGCCAGGGGCGCTGGCGGCAGTGGCATTGGCTATGATCGCTGTGACGACACAAGGCGCCACTTGCACATGGACGGGAAGCTGGATTGACAACACACCATCGTCGGCCACGGACGTCATCATCGTCTCGTCCGGTGGCAATCTGACATGGAGCAACACCATGCCCGCCATCGTGGCGTCGTGGACCCAGCAGGCCGGCTATTCCGGCACCGTGACGGTTCAGACGGTGTACGGCACGACCGGGTTCACCAACTTCACGGTGTTCGGGGACATGACGATCAGCGGCGGCACGTGGACTCACCTCGGCAATTCGAATTTGGAAACATACAAGCTCGACCTGACCGTTAACAGCAACTTGATTATTGACTCCAACGGCACGATCAACGTCAACGGATGTGGCTACACCGGCGCGGTGTGGGGAAACGGATATGGTCCCGGGGCAAGTGGAAGCCAAAACGGCGGTTCCTATGGTGGTGTTGGGGCGTTTTCCACGGTGCCTGGAGGCGCCACCTATGGCTCGATTATCGCGCCGACGAATTTGGGGAGCGGAGGGAATGGCACACCCGACCGTGGTGCGGGCGGAGGTGGCGCGGCGATCCTGCGCGTGATCGGCGTGATCACGAACAACGGCAGCATTACATCGTGCGGCAACGGTGACTGGTCGTATGGTGTTGGATCGGGCGGGAGCATTTTCATCACAGCCGGTGGACTCATGGGATCAACATCCGGTGTCATCAGTGCCAATGGCGGGGGGGGGCTGCAGGCCTGGGGTGGCGGAGGCGGGCGGGTGGCGGTGATTGTGACGAACGCAGATGCGAATTTCAACGGCTATGCCGGGACCATGACGGCGAATGGCACGTATGGGGCGGCAGGAGCAGGAGGTTATGGTGGCGCCGGCACAATTTACCAGGAAACGTCGGCGCAAGGAAAAGGCCACGGGACGCTCATTATTGACAATGCCAACAATGCGACCACACCGCAAGTGTTCACCCTCATGCCGGCCGGTGTCAATCTGGCGGACTTCGCGCAAATTATCATCCGTAACCAGGGAAATCTGGCTGTGAACACCAACAGCATACTGGACTTCAGTTCGGCCAGGATCGCTGGACAGGGCGCGAACAATGCGTATATCACGATCGTCAGCGCCAATGCCACAAGCGTGGTCTTCCCAAATCCCTACGTCATCTCCAACTACACCCTCGTGGCAGACGGCCTGCGGTCGGCGGTTGGAAACTGGGTGATTCTTACGAACAGTTCTCTTTCACATAGCGGCAATTCGACTTCGGAAACCTATAAGCTGAATCTGACTATAAACGGCAGTCTGACTGTCAATTCCGGCGGCTCGATCAATGCCGACAGCAAGGGCTACGCGAGCACCGCCGGTAACGGGGTCGGACACGGACCGGGTGGAGGCGCCAATAACAATGGCGCCTCCCACGGCGGCATAGGTGCAACGAACACGTTGCCGGCTAGCCCGACTTACGGGGCGATCCTTGCTCCCACAAACATGGGAAGCGGTGGAAGTGGAACGCATGCTACGGGCAACGGCGGGGGCGCCGTTATTCTGACCGTCACCGGCGCGCTTACCAACAACGGGCAGATCTCGGCCAATGGGGGGGACAACTGGACCGAGGGCACCTCCGCGGGTGGCAGTGTATTCATCACCGCGAGTACGCTGAGCGGCACGACAACGGGGGTCATACGGGCCAACGGCGGGACATCGGGGTCCAGCGGCTGGTCCGGCGGTGGAGGTCGCGTGGCCATCATCCTGACCGGCGCGGACTTCACTTCCTGGAAGGGCGCCAACACGGCCTACGGTGGAACAGGGGGAAAAACGGCGGCAGCGGGCACGGTCTATCGCGAGGCAGCAAACGTCGGCGCTGGGGCTGGCACTGTCATCGTGGATAATAATAATACGACTACGAATGCAACCTATACCCCTCTGCCGGCGTTCAGCAATTCGACCGAGAATATCGGCAAGACCCTCTGGGTGACCACGAACAAGGTCCGGCTCGGGCTGGCTACGAACACGGCCATTGTCAGCCTGACCCTGAACACGAGCGGCGTTCTGGAACTCAACGGGAAAACTCTGACTGTGAAGGCCTTGACCATTACCAACAAAGTCTACGCGAGCGGTATTTACGGACCGCTCTTTACCCTGATCCCCGCCCTGACCGACTCCGGCAGCGGCGGCAAGGTGGTCATCACCCCCAAAGGCACGATGTTTTGTTTCCGGTAGAAGCGCCTGCCACGTCCGCGACAAAAACGCAAAGAAAGAAACAAACAGAATGCAACGTGATATGAGAAGAGCGATGGGTTTGAGTGTCGGATTGGCGCTGGTCATGACGGTGGTGTCGGGAGCGGAGGCACCGGCCAAGACACCGAGTGTGTCGGAGGGCTATAAGACGCCTACCCTTGTCGTGCCCTATGCGACGGTTAAGCCGGCGATGGATGGCGTGATCGACGATGCCGAATGGCAGGGGGCGGCCAGCTTCAACGCCCTGCAGTCCACAGGGAAGCAGATTTCCACGCGCCAGACCCGGTTTTGGGTCATGTGGGACGAGGACAACCTCTACATCGCCATGCGGTCGCCGCTCCGCGAGGGCGAGCGGCCGATTCAGGCCCTGCGCGACAAGAATGCCGACATCAACGTGGTGTTCGACGACGCCTACGAGTTGTTCCTCGACTGCGGCACGCGCTCCAAGGACGGCCAGCCCTGTTTTTTCCAATTCCTCTGCAATTTCGACGGCACGCGGCGCGACATTATGTTTGAGCCGGCCGTGGGAAATTCCCGCCTCGGGTACGTCTGCGGCTGGGAACCGAAGAACCGCGTCACGCCTGATGGAAAAGCCTGGGAAATGGAAGTCACAGTTCCGCGTGCCAGTCTGTTTCTGTCGGATACCTTCAAGGACGGCATGGTGATTCACGGCCTGTTTGCTCGCGACTACAAGCGCCCGTGGGAACAGAATTCGTTCGAGGGAGCCAGTGACTTTTCGCAGAAGGATACATACAGCTCCCTGGTACTTTCCAAGGCCGCGCCGGCCATTCACTTGCTGGGTGTAGCCGATGTGGCCAAGTCCAGCCTTGGCGTCAGTTTCGCCGGATTCAGCGCCTCGGGCGCCGCGCTCAAGTGGAGTTTCGAAAGCGATGGCGGAGCGAAAAAGAATGGCATACTCAAGCTTGGGGCGAACAAACTTACTGTCATGGAACCCGCGCTGGCTCTCGATCCGATCATGGATGACAAGCCGGGCGTTGGGTTCTACCGCATCCGAATAACCTCGGAGGACGGGAAGACACCCTATCTCGACTGGTGCGCCAAGCGCGCTTTTGCCGGCAAGCGCGAGGTCGCCACCCAGGCCATCAACGACACGGGCGACGTGGTCGGCCTGAGTCTTGTGCTGAACCCCGTGGCCGATTACCTGAAGGTGACCGGCGACTTCATTCAGTACGACGACCGCGCGGTCATAGTCACGTGCCGCGTCACCGTGACGGGCGGGGGCAAAACCATCGTCGAGAAAGACTTTACGCTCGATAACAACGCCTATGTTAAGGGAAACCTGCCCATGGGCAAACTTGCGCCCGGGGCCTACACGGCGAAGTTGGTCTGTCTCGACAAGGATGGCAAAAAGATCATCGAGCGCGAAACTGTATGCGAGAAAAAGGACCCTGCCAAGGCGTTTCCCTGGTGGAATACC
>CAIXUF010001161.1 GCA_903922535.1 Candidatus Hydrogenedentota bacterium | reverse complement strand
CCCGCAAGCGAGGGAGTATTGGTTCCGCTGATGGTGTAAACGGCTGTCGTGCAGGCCACGGAAATCGCACCGGGCGGATTCGTGATGCTCACCAGCCGCTGAAATTCATAGGCGCCCATGTCCACAACACCTTTGACGACCCGCGCACCCCCATCCAACGACGAACCCGTCGAATAGCCGTTGGTTCCGCTGTCCACGCACGGCGAACTGGAGCACAGGCGGTAATCGCCCTCCGGGGCATTCACGAACTGCGGATCGCTCGTGATATTGCCGTCGCCGGAAAGTCCCTTCGCGCAGCAGTGAATGAAGGTGCCGCTGCCGCCGCCCCATATCTCAACGTTGCCGCCGAGATTATTGGCAATGATGCTGTTGCGGATAATTACAGACGAGTCGTCTATCCACACACACCCGACATCATTATTTCCATAGACGTTGGCAACGATGGTGCAGTGGTTGATCTCGCCCCCGAACGCATGTACCGCTGAGGCCTCCTCGCTGGCGTAGTTCCCGGTGAGCAGGCAGTTGTTCACCTGGCCGCCGCCCAGCGACAGCGCGCCGCCCAACTGAGCCGAGTTGTCGCGGAGGATGCAGTTGTTCATGGTCGGCGATCCGTAGATGCCGCCGCCGTAAAAGGACGCCGTATTGCCGCTGATGACGCAGTTGTTGATTGTGCCGCCTTCCGCCAGGATGCCGCCGCCAATCCCTATTTCGATCGTGGCCAGAGCGCGATTGCCCGTGACGATGCAATTCGTCAGCGTTCCGCCCGCCAGGAATACGCCGCCGCCCGCGTTGTCCCTTACGTCGCGGGCATCGAGCGCAGCCCCATTGGTCAACATGAAACCGCTGACCGTCGTACCGGAATCGATGAACACGCACCGGACCGCGGTGGCTCCGACGATGAAGGTGCTGTCGGGCCCGTTGATGCTTTGCAGAGTGATTCCCTTGGTGACGCACACGCGGTTGGAGAGCGACGCTCCCGGGGTAACAGCGCCGCCGGCCGCATAGACGCCGTTGGTGACCAGCACCGTATCATGGGTCCACGCCGCATCCACAGCATCCTGGATCGTGTGCGCGGCCGTCACCCAGTTGGTGTAGGGCCAAGCCGGCGCCGGACTGTTCGTACAGACGTAGTGCAGGGGTGATCCGTCGCCCGCTTCGGTGTGTCGTGTTATCGTGACCGTATCGCTTGCGGCCACGCCCGCGTAATTTGTGCCGAACACGGCGATCACATTGTCGCCAAAAACCAAAGCGATGTCGGACGCGGTCCAGGAGGACGTTGCCGGGAACGTTCCGCTGGAAGCGTTGGCTGCGTTGGTCCACCACATTGCGCCCACAACCCATGCATTGTTCGTGCCGCCAAGGCTGTAGGTCGTGGTGTAGGCCGTGACGGACTCGTTGGCATTGGTGATGTCCACGTACGGCGGCGGGGACGCCACGGAGACCAACACCGTCGAAACATTGGAAACCGCGTTCGAAGAATCCAGGACGCGATAGGTGAAACGATCCACCGTGTCGGCGACGAGCGACGCCGAATAGGTGAAGGTGTTGGCGGATACCACCGTCGCCGTGCCGCACGCGCCGGGGTTCACGATTTCGAAGGTCAACGCCCAGTTCGCGCCGTTGCTGCTCGCTCCGTCCACGTCGCTGCCCGGGAGCTGGCCGCTGACCGACTGGCCGGCGGTGACCGCATACTGCCTGCCGACCGTCGAATCGGTCCATGCGGTGCCGGACATGTTCTTCAACATGCCGGCATGG
>CAIXUF010001160.1 GCA_903922535.1 Candidatus Hydrogenedentota bacterium | reverse complement strand
GGTGATCTCGATGAGATAGGAGTCCAGTTCACCCTTGTTCCATTCGGTGAACGCCTGATGCATCTCGGCATTGCCCAGGCCGAGACCCTGGCCCATCAACTGGTAGGTCTCGCAGATCATCTGCATGTCGCCGTACTCGATGCCGTTGTGCACCATCTTGACGAAGTGGCCTGCGCCGCCCTCGCCCACCCAGTCGCAGCAGGGCTCGCCCGTGTCGGTCTGCGCGCATATGGTCTGGAAAATGTCCTTCACATGGGGCCACGCGGCGGGAGAGCCGCCCGGCATCATCGACGGCCCGAGCAGCGCGCCCTCTTCGCCGCCGGAAACGCCCGTGCCGATGTACAGCAGTCCCTTGCTCTCCACGTACTTGGTCCGACGGATGGTGTCCGGGAAATGGCTGTTGCCGCCGTCGATGATGATGTCGCCCGGCTCAAGGTGGGGGAGGAGCAGTTCGATGAAATCGTCCACCGCCGAACCTGCCTTCACCAGCAGCATCACCTTGCGCGGGCGCTTGAGGTTGGCGCAAAGGTCTTCAATGCTGTGCGCGCCGTAGAAGTTCTTGCCCGCGCCGCGGCTGGCGATGAACTTGTCCACCTTTTCCACCGTGCGGTTGAACACCGCCACCTGGAAACCCTTGCTCTCCATGTTCAGGACGAGGTTCTCGCCCATCACGGCCAATCCAATCAGTCCTATGTCCATTTTTGGCATGACGTTATGCTCTCCTTGTTGCTTCGTTAGAGGGGGAAAACGAGGTAATTATAGCAAATGGCGCCGACGGGATGCCCGATCAATTTCGCAATATCTACCGCACTGGAGGAATGGAACCGAGAACAGCGTCGCGAACACAGATGGCGATCTGATACAAGCGCCGGGCTTCAGCCATTGGTATTTCCGGCAAATCTCCCGGATAGCGCGGCAATACACCGTAGGGACTAAGTGCCCATGCCGTCTTAAGAGATTCACCGAGGAGGCTGTCAGTTGGACCGAGAAGCTCGAGAAGATGGCGAATATTGTGTGTCTTTGGAAAACTGATCTCTCGAAGGGCAAGCAGGGCTTTGATGTATTTTTCGGCCGCCTGCTGTGCGTGGAACGCCGTGATTCCCGTTAGCATCGCGCTGCTTTCGAGCAGTATTTCACACGCTGCAAGGTCCTGTCCGGCCTTCTCAATCCATTGCCTGACGACCCCGAGAATTGCCTCATCATGCGGCATCATAGAGAACCCTGCCGCCATGATTGGCCGGCCACGCAAGACTTCCAATTACATCTTTGGTGTTCTCAAAGGAAGCCTTGGACATGACAAAGATGTCAAAGGGATACTTAAGTCCCGACATCGCCGCGTCAATGCGTACACTCTCCGCTATCGGATTGGTCACGCTGTCCTTTAGCACAAGAAGATCCACGTCACTGTCGGCATTCATCGTGCCCGTTGCCGCAGAACCAAACAGGATTATCCTCTCCACATCTGTCGCCTGAAGCACGCGGCGGACGATCTCTTTGGTTGTTTCGCTGTCAAGCATGGTTTTCAAACCCTGTTGCATGGCCGATATTCTACCAGAAACAACTGCTCCAGTTTGCCTCCGTTTCATCCACCCGCCCAATCGCCCCGGATTGCCGCCGGTCAGCGATTACAGCAGTCTCGGAAACTCCTCCCTGGATATGCCCGCCGTCTTAAGGTTGTTGAGGATAATGGCAACCGGTACTTGTCCGTGGGCGGGCACCACAATCGGCCGCATGAGCCCCGCCTTTTCATAGACGCGATGACTGCCCTCCTGACGGACAAAGGAGAACCCGAGTGCTAACAACACCCTTTCAAATTCCCGCCAGTGAACGGGATAAATGCGTGGCACGGTTAGAATCCCGCGGCGGTGGCATGCACTTCCATGCCAATCCACGTCGGACTGGCCCATTCGCCGTTCTGAAGCACATACCCGGCCTCTTCGAGCACGGCCTGCAATGCTCCAGTTTCAGACAGACGCCGGAGAAAAACACTAACCGCCTCGTCCACCATGCGATATGCCTCTTCACGGCTGGCACCAGAACTCATGACGTCAATGGGCATGGCGTGCGCGATGTAGTGCTCACCTTCCTGCCAAACCTGCACCGTATAACTGATGGAAGACGCCAAAACAGACATGGCTCAATCCTCAATGGTTGTTCCGCTCAAGTTATACCATAATCTGCCATTCAGACAGCTATTTCCTCAGTGCCTGCAGCACATATTCCGGCAGCATCTTTTCGGCAAAAACCGGCTTGAATCGCGTGAACCTCTGGCGGCCGTTGATGACCGGCACGCTGGCCCAGTCCTCGCCGATGAGCGGCTTGGCGTACTGGATAAACTCGTCCGTCACATCAATCTTGTTCGGCGTAATCCATGTGGCCGGGAAGGTGCGTTCCGAGTTGGCGACCAGTTCGAGCGGCACCTTGTCATAACGGACGTTATAGATTGGCCCCGGTTCGCGCAGGATGGTCGACATCCAGCCGTTTTCGCCGGACTTGGCGATGAGCACGGCCTGCTGGCCGACCTTGTACGCCTCGTCGAGGTCCACCACGGACGCGTAGGTGCAGGTGCTGCGCTGATCCGTGCCGGACACCTGGCCGCGCGCCTTGCCAGGCACGGGCAATCTTTTTTCGTTCAGCAGGTTGACCACTTTCTGGGCCGCCGTCATCTGCGTCGCGCCAAAGTTGGTGTGGCCAAAGCTGTCCTTCACGTCGCCCAAGTCGCCGACCTCAAAGCCCTCGCTCACCACCACGATGCAGCGGCCGTCACGCTTCAACTGGTCGTTCACGTTGTCGCACAGTTCTTCCGTCGTCACGCTGGATTCGGACATGTAGATTTGCAGCGGCAGTTCGCGCTTCGGGTCGGCCAGCCGCGCCGCCGCCGGGATGAATCCGATCTTGCGGCCCATCGCCTGCAAGACCAGCACCGGGTCGGCCGGGCAGGAGCCCGCGTTTTCCTCGTTGGCGTTTTGCACGATGCCCATCCAGTAGCGCGCCACACTGCCGTAGCCGGGGGTGTGGTCAATCAGCTTGAACTCCGAATCGCCCACGTCGTTGTCGATGGTCTTGGGCACGCCCACACCGACCAAATCCAGCCCCTGTTCGCGGGCGAGCTTGGCCACCTTGTGCGCCGTGTCCATCGAGTCGTTGCCGCCGTTGTAGAAGAAGTACCCGATGTCATGGGCCTTGAAGATCTCAATGACCCGCTGGAAATCCTCCTGCTGGTCCTTCTTCAGTTTGTACCGGCAGGTGCCGATGGAGCCCGCCGCCGGCGTGTAGCGCAGCAGCGCCACTTCGTCCTCGTCCTGCGCGGAGAGGTTGAGCAGTTCCTCCTTCAGCACGCCCTCAATGCCGTGCCAGCCGGCGTAGACCGTGCCGAACACGTCGGGGAACATTTTGCAGGTCTCAATGACGCCGCGAAGGGAACTGTTGATGACGGGGCTTGGGCCGCCCGACTGGGCGACGATGACGTTGCGTGCCATGGCTCTTAATCCTTCCTGACTGCCTATTTTCCCGGACCTTCCATCCACTCCAGAAGGAACGCCCGGTTGTTGTCCGCTATTTTGCTTTTTACTTCCCGCGCCGGACCGTAGTCCGGATACTCGCCCAGAAGCTTGTTCACTTCCACCAGCCCCGCGCTGCGCCCGTCGAGCAGGTACACCGCCAGGGTACGGCTCAACTGCGTGCCAGGGGCGCGATCGCCGGCCGCGATGCGCCGGTCATAGGCGGCCTTCGCCTCCGAATAGGCCGCCTTTGCGGCATCGGTTTTGCCGGTCTTCTCGCGCACGATTCCTGCCAGCGCATGGGCCTCGGCCCGATCCGGCCACTTCTGGCACACGGCATCATACGCCGCCGCGGCATCATCCAGCCGGTCCAGACGCAACAGGATCAGCGCCCGCGTCATGGCCGCATCACCATACTCCGGGTCTTCCTTCACCGCCTCGTCAATCGCCGCCAGTGCGTCATTCAGCCGGTTGGATTTCAGGGCGTCCATTGCCTCGGCATGCTTCTGCATGGCGTGGGTCTTGGGAATGTATGCACCCGGTGCGGGCTGGTTCGAATAGCACCCCCACAGTAAAAAGCAGACCACAGCAAGAATCGCCATTCTTGAGTGCGCGCGGCCATGCCGCCGCTCTTCTTCAACGGTGGGGACGGACAAGGGCAAACATCCCCCTAAATCCCCCTTCAAAGGGGGACTTTTGTGCTTCGCGGGCAAAGGCGTATGCATTCCCAAAAGGTTCACGCGTCCGCGTCCCGTTCGCTTTGCAGCCGGTACAGTATCTCGCCTGCATCGGGTACCAGCAAGTATCCCTCATCCTCCCGGTCACGCCATTCGTCAGGATTGATGCTGTCCGGGTCGCGGTAGCCCAGATTGATCGCCTTGCATGCCTCCTCGGGGATCATCGTCGCCAGTGTCACCTGCACCCGTGGCTTCTCCTCGCCGTTCTCATAGGTGCCCATCCCGCGCACATGGGTCGAGTGGGCCAGAATGCCGCCGGGAATGTCCGGGAACCGGTCCATCTGCTGGAGGAAATAGTCGCGCACGTGGTAGCCGATCTTGGCGATAAGATGCCCGTGGGTCACGCTCACCTCATGGATGTGCCTGCCGTAGATGATGAGTTCGCCGCCGTCGGCCACCACCGGCTCCAGCTTGTACATGCACTTGCC
>CAIXUF010001159.1 GCA_903922535.1 Candidatus Hydrogenedentota bacterium | reverse complement strand
TTCCATGCTGACCGGCCATTCCCGCTTGATCTTCGGTTTGCCATGCCAGTGGGCGTCATCGGTTTTCTTGTTGTCCATGGTCTGTTCTCCGTTCTGCCGCGGTTGCGGCGGTTGCGGCGGTTGCTGGCGGTAGGGCGTATGGACCCCTTCAAGGGGGGTAGGGCGTATGGAACGCCCCCCCCCTTTAGGGGTACGCCCTGTACGCCCTGAAAATAGGGCGTATATACGCCCTGTGTACGCCCTATACGCCCTACGCATAAAAGGCGTCATCCTCGGGGTCATTGGGATCACTTTCGGCGAGTGCGGGAACCAGCACGTGGCGCTGTCCAAGCACTGAAACCGTGACGGCCCCGCGGGTCTCCAAGTCCTGAAGGAACTCGGCCAGATCCTTGCGGGACATGCTGCGGCCCAGCCGCGCCGCTATGGCGGCTCTGAACGCTTCGCCGCGTTCGAGGCTCTCGGGCGTCTTGGAACACCCGCGGGCCTCTTGTACGGTCACTGGGTGCGCTTTCAGGGCATCCAGCACAGCCCCGGCTTGCTCCTGACTCTTGGCGCGATAGGCTCGATCCTCAAAGTCGCGGAAACTGAAAACGTGCAGGACCCCGGCGGTGTCCGGGTCTGCGGATTTCATGAGGTACGTCGGCCCGGACAGTGCGGAATAGTTGGACTTCACGACGGCCAGCACGACGGCCCGGAGTGCGTCATCGGCGAGCACGCGGGCCTCTTTGTCGTCCGGTGGGCGCATGCTCAGGACTTGGCGGGCGGCATCAGACCATGCCCCGGCGCCTCGGGGTGTGGCCCCGGTGGCGCGGTCCATTTTCGCGCAATGGACGCACAGCAGCAGCCCGGCACCGGACGGCACGGCGGCGCGAAGCAAGCCCGTTACCCGCTGCGCAACCTCGTTGCTGTTCTCTTCGGCCAGTCCGCCAAGGAGCGCGGCCAGCGGGTCCATGATGACCAGCCTCGGCGCGAAGTCGGCCAGTTCCACGGCCAGCCGTTTCAGGTCCGCCGACGCGACAAGCGAACCGTCCGGCGAAGTGGCAACGGCGCAGAATGACGGCGGGCAGTGGACGCGCAAGTTTTCCGCCAGCCGATTAAGGTCGGCCCGATCGTAATCCAACCGGTATGCCTTGGCGATGCGCTTGAGGCGGCGCATCAGTTCCGGCACGTCATCCTCAAGGCTCAATATCGCCACGCGACACGGCCCGGCGGTAGGGGGAAAGCATGACAGCAGGGCGCGGCCCGTCGCCGCGGAGGTTCCCATTGCAAGGGCCAGGGTTGACTTGCCGGTGCCCCCGGCCGCGGCCAACAGCGTTACCGCGTCCACCGGCACCCTATGCTGAAAGACGAATTCGCGCGGCGGCACGTCCAGATCGAACCAGTCGCCGGGCAGGGCTTCAAGCATCGGCGCGCTTGGGGGCGCTTCGGACGCCCCCGGCGCGGCCGCGTGCTCATCGTTGAACGGCGGCGGCGGTATTGGTTCGGGGTCATCCTCTGGCGGCGGGCCATGCTTCACGCGGTCAACGGCGGCCCGCACGGCCTTGTCTGATTTCTTCAAATGGGGTATACTATCCATACGATTTCCTCATGCGTCGCGGGGCCTGTCAGCCGATTACCGCGGCGCTTTTTTTGTTGGTCTACACGGTCGTCAATTCGGGGATGCGCTTGCCCTGCCACGCGCGGGCCTGCAAGCGTTCAACGGCGCGAAGTTGGGAACAGTACAGGCTGAAATTGACGATGCTTTCCACGGCCTGTTCTGGCTGGAATGCGGGGCTGTCCATACACTCCGCCAGGAAACTGCCCAGGCGAAGATCGGCGATATTCACGCCGCGAACCTGCGCGAATTCGGCGACGCCCTCGGCGGTGTAGATGCGGTCCCGGCGGATGATTTCCAGCACGAGTTCGGGCAGTCCGCCAATGTCGGACAAATCGGCCGGCAATCCTGCCAGAGCGGCGATAGCGGGGACGCTCAGGCGGTCATCGGTAGTCAGCATCGCGCCGATCAACCGGCACGCTTCACCCTCTGCGTGAGCGCCACGGCGGGCCAACATGAGATAGTCCGTCATGGCGTGCGCCCCGTCGGGGGCGTGGAGGTCAACGGTTTTGTGCACCGCTCCAAGTTCTTACAGCGGCATGCCTTGGAGGAATGCGCTGTGCTGTCAGTGACGGCGCGGGCGGGGTAACTACCAGAGCAGGACTCAGAATCGCCTCTGAGGCGCGCGCATCCGCCGGCGCATGAACACCCGCCCCCGGTGCCGTTCGCGCCGTGTGCGTTCTTGTGCGCGGTCATCGGGCGGGCCTGTCAAAGTCGCGCTGGGCTCGCGCCAGGTCGCGGGCAAGTTGCGCCTCGGTGCGCTTGGGCTTGGTCTTGGAGGTGGGCGCGGTGGGCGGATTCAGCCTTGCGAGTGTGGCGGCGGCAAGGGTGCGGCTGAACGTGTCCAGGGCGGCGCGGGTCGTGTACCACCTCCGGCCCATGCGGACGGCCTCAAGACGGGTGCCGTCAATCCCTTTGATTGCCCAACGAAACACGGTCGGATACGAGGGGCGGTGCGGCAACAGGGCGGGAACGTCGGTCAGTTCAATCAGATCGGTCAGTTCGTTCATGGGTTTTGCCTTTTGGTATCGGGACCAAAAGCAAAAAGCGTCGCGCCGACAAGCGATTAAGCCTGCCGATGCG
>CAIXUF010001158.1 GCA_903922535.1 Candidatus Hydrogenedentota bacterium | reverse complement strand
TCGTGCATGAGTCCTGCGAGCGTCGCCTCAAGCTGGTCCGAGGTCCCGGCCAGTTCCACCAGGTCGATGTAATAGCGCGGAAAGAACTTGGGCGACTGGCGCATGGCGCCCGTGAGCGTTTCACCGGCCTGCATATGCTCCGCCAGACGGGTGAGGTGCATGGACACCTGGTTGTTTGGACAGTCGGCTGCCATCCTGGCCAGTCCTTCGGGCAAGGGGGCGTGACAGGCCGTCAATTGCCGGAGCTGCGCGGTCAAATACAGCAGGTCGGTGATTTTGGCCTTGCGGGGAAGCACCGAGACGTGCGGGAGACGCCGCTTCCCGGGGGGAAGGGGTGTCCTTGACGGCGCCTCTTTGAACGTTCCAGTCAAACCCGTTTGCTCCTTCGTCACATACTGCACATGTATCCATAGACCATATTTGTCATCAGCGTGAAGAACCGGATGTCGATGGTGGAAATGAGCAGACCGCATCCGATGATGGCCAGCGGAAAGCTGATGTCCAGAAGCACCCGCAGGGTGCGCTCCGCGCGCAGTTGGTAGAGGTGCGAAAGGCGCGACAGCAGTTCGGGAAGCCCGCCGGTGCGTTCGCCAAATGCCACCGCGCCCGTCGCGGAACGGGGAACCCGTCGGCGTTCCCTGTCCAGCACCTCGGAGAAGGACAAGCCCGCCCGTGTTCCCTCGCTCATCCGGCGCAGCACCCTGCGTGTCGCCGGGTCCATGTCTGATCCGGCCGCACTCTCCAAAGCCCCGTCAAGGGGAATGCCCCGGTCGAGCAGCAGGGAGATGATCTTCAATGCATGGCTCCAGCGGGCATAAAACGCGGCGCGGCGTATCACCGGCAGCCGGCTAAACACAAACATTGCCGGCCGCCGCAGAAACCGCGACAGCACGATGATGGTCAATGGGACAACCAGCAGGGCTGCGATGATCAGCGGGACGGGCAGGTAGGGAGAACCCATCCCGTCAAGCACACCGTGTGCCGCCCTGTTGAGAAGATAGCCGAGCACCTCGCTGCTCTCTTTGGCCAGAGTGGTTATGGCGTTGGACAGAAACTCCAGGTAGCCCACAATCACTTTCCAGAAACCGGCTTCTCCTCCGGAGGAGCCGCCCAGTTCCGTCCCCACATCCTCCAGCACGGGAAACACTTTGGCTTGCAGAAAGGTGCCGACGGCCAGTGCGTACGAGAGGAGAACCAGAATATACACCGTGCGGTTGCGCAGCGTGTGGCTCGTCTTGAGGTACTCCTCCAAATCACGCGACAGCTCCAGCAGCGTCTCGTTCAAATGTCCCGACGTTTCCGCCGCCGCCACAAGGTCCACATAGTACCGCGGGCAGAATGCGGGGAATTGACGCAGTCCTTCCGCCAAGGTCCCGCCCTGCTCCAGCGCCAGCGCCAGCCGGTACAGATGCGCGGACACGCGGAAGTTTGGGCAGTCCGTGGCGGCGTGCTTGAGCCCGTCGGCGAGCGGGGCCTGACAGACCACCAGTTGACGCAACTGGTCCGTGACGAGAATCAGTTCCCGCGCCGTGTTCCTGCGGCGAAACCAGCCCGAGAGAAGGCGCTTCCACAGGGATCTCTTGACGCCGGGCGCCATGGGCGGCGCTTCCACCACCACAACCCTGCCGCGGATCAGAGCGCCAAGGTCAATGCTCATCCATTGGCGAAGTTTCATGGCGTTCCCTAGCCCATCATGCCCGCGATGAGCGGACCGTATACGCTGAAGAACATGAACCAGACAAAGATGCCTATGATGACGGTGGTCACGGGGCCGAGCGCCATGAGCACCCAGCGGCGGTGCCGTTCGGCGTTGCTTTCATAGGTGCCGGCGAGCGTTTGAAGCGTTTCGGCGAGGGTGTGCTGGTTTTCGCCGTTCTGCGCAAGCCAGCACAGGCTCGCGTCAAAGCGTCCGGCGCGAATGAGGGACTCGCCCAGTTCTCCGCCCGCCTTGACCTGTTCCATGGCCCGCCTGCCCGCGGCTTCAACCGCCAGGTTGCCGGAGGCGGCGCCGGCCAGTTCCAACGCCTCGGGCAGGGGCGTGCGCGCCTCCACCAGCATGCCCAGCGCCCGGCAGAACTGCGACATGGCGCCCATGCGGTTCAACCGCCCAAAAAGCGGCATGTGCAGACGAAACGCATCGGCCCAAAGGAACCGAAACCGACCGCCGGGCCGGGGCACGCAAAGCCAGATAATCACGGCGAAAACGAGAATGAACAGAACGAGCATTGCCGGCGCATGGTTGCCGGCAAAACCCGAAAGGACAACCCAGGCGCCAAAGACAGCCGAGGCGGGGCGGGAATAGTCCATGAGATCATGCATCAGCACGTCGTTGAACACCGGGATTACCTTGACCAGCATGAACATGGCCAGGGCAAAAGCCGCGGCCACGAGCACCAGCGGATAGGTGATGGTCTCGACCACGCGGTTGCGTGTCTCCGCCATGGCGCGCGAATAGTCGGTGAGGCAGGACAGGACCCGCTCCACGCTCCCGGACGCCTCCCCGGCGCGCATCATGGCGCGGCAAAGGGGGGGGAAGGCGGCGGGCTGGCACTCCAGCGCCTCAGCGAGGGTCTGTCCGGATTCGATGTCGGTTTGAAGCTTTTGCGCGACGGCGCGGCCCCGCCGCCCGCTCATGAACCGCGCCATGGCCGCAATCGAGGGGGCCAGCGGCATTCCCGCGCGCACCAGTCCCAACAACTGCTCATTGAGTTCGGCCAGTTCATTCCAGCCAAGGGATCGCCTGCCCGGCGTGCCGGGCGCCGGTTTGACGGACGGCATGATCGTTGGCGGCGCCGCCCCCTGTTCCTGGCGGACACCCGGAGAATCCCCGTCCTTTTCCGCCGCCCGGTCCACCTGCACCTCGCGCAATCCCTGTTCTTCGAGAATGCGCAGGGCGTCTGGAACGGATTCCGCCTCAATGGCCCCTGAGACGGAACTCCCAGCCTCATTGACACCGCGATAGTCGTAATACGCCATCATCAGTCTCCCCATGGGATCCATACACTACCCATTTGTTCTTATGCTATGACTATTGACGCGATTTGTCAAGAGTTTTGCCAGCCCTTTCCCGTCCGCCCAATATTCCCCGGTCAATGGGCTTCCTTTTTGCGGGGCGGTCTGTGCTATGATTTGCTTTCCCAAGGACCCACACAAGGAGAAACTGAGCATGGGCGCAAATCCGTTTCTGGGCGTAATCTACCACGCAATCGGCGGCTTCGCCGCAGGCACGTTCTACCTGCCG
>CAIXUF010001157.1 GCA_903922535.1 Candidatus Hydrogenedentota bacterium | reverse complement strand
AGTACTGTATTGAAGTCCACCGTTCGCACTTCGCTGTTCTTGGTGAACTCAACCGCGCCGATGGTTAACTGTTCCCTCTCAAAATCCACGTCTTGCCAGCGCAGAGCAAGTGCTTCCTGTTCGCGCGCTCCGGTATATGCCAACAGTCGCAAATAATCCACCAACTCTGCCCCGTTCTTGGTGACGGGAGAACCGTCCGGCTTGGCGGCGAGTGCCGACGCACAGAGCTTGTCCAGGTCAGTAGCGGTGAACAATTCCCTCTTGATCGCGGGGCATTTTAGCGGCCGAAGGGTTTCCGTGGGCATGGTCTTGATCCACTTTTCGTCAACCGCGTGTTTCAGGACAGCGTTCAGACAAATCACGTCCTAGTTGACGGTGCGCGGCGAGACGCCTTCATTCAGGCGCTTGGTCTTGTAGGCGTTGACATGGCCCATGCGGATTTTGTCCAGGCGCACGCCGCCCATGTGCTTCACCCAACCGCCCAAGGTGTATTGCTCCTTGGCGATGGTGGCCGGTTTCTTCTGGCCATCACCGGCCTTGATGAAAGCCAGGTAGGAGGCCACGAAGTCCTCGAATTTTGGGGTTCGATGCATGACGGGCAGTTCCTCGCGCCTGCGGTTGACCTTGAGTTCGCTGAGCGCGTCCACAGCTTGCGCCACGGTTTCCACCGGCCTGCCGTCCGCCAGCAACGGGACGCGGCGCACGGCCTTGTTGCCGGTGTCGCCGTCCTCGAAGGTCAACTGCGCGTAGTAGCGCCCGTTCCGCACCCAAAGCCCCCGAATTGGCTGCTTGCGCTTGTCTAGGACTTTGGCGAACGTCTGCCCGTGCGGACTCGCTTGGATTTGACGGTTGGCCGGTGGCTCACTTGCCATTGCAGTGGGTTTCATGCCGTCACTCTAGCACAAACTCTAGCACAGCGTCAACAAGACGCCTTCTTAATAGTCGCAAGTCATTGTACAGCAACGATGGGCACGTGGCGGAATTGGCAGACGCGCGGGACTTAGGATCCCGTGGAGAAATCCTTGCAGGTTCGACCCCTGTCGTGCCCACCAATGTAACAGCCCGACCGGCAATCACCGGTTGGCCAACCGGAGGCCGCCCCATGCGTGTGGATCGACCTTGGCTCGCAGGATCGGGTTGGCCGCTAAAACGTGGTCGCAACCAGCCCGTCGCGCACTTCAACGCGCAGACCCGTGACGCCCGCAGCCAGGGGCCTCGTGATCCGGGCTCGCGGGCTCTCACTTTCGTAGCGCAAATCCACAACCACCGCCTCAGTGGGGTTCGCCTTCCGAATCTCAAGACTGGAAAGTCGTGGCACGTCCAAACTCCAGGGCACGGCGTTTGACAGGGGCAGGCGCCGTCCGCCTTGCACGTAAAACCCGGTGAACACCACCCCGCTTGCCCCGGATACGGCGATGTGGGTCGTGCCGGCGTGGCTGGACGGGCGGGATGCGGTGGCGCATCCGACCTCGAAAGCCGCCAGTGCCAGTGCGAGCAGTGCGAATGTTTTCATAAGCGTGCGCCGGAAACCGAACGGGTCAGGGGTCAACCCCATGTCATCCAAGTTATCAGCCCGTGTGTGCGGGAATCGAATACAAACGCTCGCATATGAGCCAGCGTGGGATATTCATAACTACGCCCCACCTCCCGAGAAACGACGCTAACACCGGGTTGGGCGCGGTCAAGGCCCTTTTCCCATGGCCGCGGACCGGACACCGCATTCTGGCCCGGCCGCCGGCGTGGCGCGCGCTGCGCCGGCAAGCGTCCCGACGGGCGTCGCGCCGCGCGACCCTACGACACGGCAACCGGGGCGGTTGCCGGACTATGGCCGCCGAAGGCGACGGCCCCACTACCGTCACCCGCGCCGCCGCCGTCAGGGCTGCGGGCGTGACGACGAATCTGCAGGTTTCAGCAATTTCGCGCACCCGCCCGGATATTTTCGTGCTTGCGGATTCCCCGGCGCTTTCCAACATAACCCTGCTGGCACACGGGCCCCGGCTCCGCAGCCGCAGCCGGAACCGCGCGCCGGAACCGACCGGCCAGGCGCTCCCGCGCAAGGCCGGGGCGGACGGCGGGCAAACGGACCTGGTACCCGGATGCCACGCGGTCCACACAGGTCATCAACCCTGCGCGGCGGCCCTCGCGGCCACCAAGCCTGAGATCGCTTGAGTCGGAACTTCAACCGCACAGCAGCAGCAATTTTTAATGAAAACAAAACTGAATTGGGTGTTATGGGCCGGAATTCTGGCCGGGATCGCCGTGGCGCCCCGCGCCGCGCAGGCCCAACTGCCGCCGGATTTCCCGGCGTTCACGCTGACCACTTACAACACCAACGCGGTGGGCGACGGCGCCATCTTCCTGACCGTGACGGAGACGTCCACGAACGTCGGGTTTTACGCCATGATCCTGCGCAACGATGGCACGCCCGTGTGGTGGCAGCGGACGACGAATGAGGCGATCGATTTGAAGCTGCTGGCCAACGGGTATCTGCACTCCGGCAACTTCTATCACACGCTCTCCTGGACCGGGGGCGGGGACGTGGACCACCGGGTCCTGGACGCGGGTTACAACCTCAAGGAGATCGTCACCACGGGCAACGGCTATCTGCCGGAGTCGCACGACATCGAGGTGCTGCCCAACGGCAACGTGCTCCTGCTCAGTTACTATCAATCCTACATGGACCTGAGCGCGATCGTGAGCGGGGCCTATCCCAACGCCCTGGTGGCCGGCGCCACCCTGCAGGAGCTGGACGGGCAGCGCAACGTGGTCTGGCAGTGGCGCTCGTGGGACCATTACGCGTTCCAAAGCTACTACGGCCCGGTGCTGGGCCAGATGGCCGCCGCGCGCAACCCCGTCATTGACTCGTTCCACCTCAACTCGGTCACGATGGATACGGACGGGAATCTGCTGATCTCGAATTTCATGGTGGACGTCCAGAAGATCAACCGGCAAACCGGCGAGGTCATGTGGCGGCTCGGGGGCTGGGGCAACCAATTCTCGTTCGTGGGGGAAAACCCGCTGCAAGCGCTCGCCCATTTTTCCTGTCACGCCGTGAACCGCCTGCCCAACGGCCATATACTCCTGTTCTGCAATGCCGATCAACTGGCCACGCGGTCTTCGAAGATTTACGAGTACGCGCTGGATGAGGTACACAAGGTGGCCACGCTGGTGTGGAGCTACACGCCGACGACGCCGTGGTATAGCTGGCATGCGGGCAATGCCCAACGGCTGCCCAACGGCAACACTTTCATCGGCTGGGGCGGCGGCGGCGTGGTGGCGGGCGTCGGCGGCATCACCAATCACCAAGTTCCGGCCTGCACGGAGGTCA
Organism: Candidatus Hydrogenedentota bacterium; assembly: GCA_903922535.1. The sequence continues at coordinate 33 of CAIXUF010001157.1, read as the reverse complement.
CGGCCGCGGGCCAGGTGGTTTACGAACTGATGT
>CAIXUF010001156.1 GCA_903922535.1 Candidatus Hydrogenedentota bacterium | reverse complement strand
TGGACGAGAGCGGTCCCGAGAAGGTGCAGCCGCCCGAGGACCCGAAAGCCGTAACCGGCACCGTACTCCACTATGCCAAAGGAATCCGTGTAATCCACACCAGCGGCTTTGGTGCGCATTTTTTCGGAAAAGACGGCGAGGTCAAGGTGAACCGCGGCCAGTTTGAGTTCTGGCTCAACGGAAAGAAGATCGCCGGCTTCACCAAGCGCGAGGACGGCGGCTCGCTCAGTTCCGCACTGACGCTGGTCCAGAAAGAGTACCTGAGCCACTCCAAGGTAAAACTCTACGATAGCAAGGACCACCTCAAAGACTTCCTGGAATGCGTGGAATCGCGCAAACGGCCCATCACGAACGAGGAAGTCGGCGCGCGCAGCGCCACCTGCTGCCACCTGCTCAACCAAGCCTACTACAACCACGCGGTCATCAAGTGGAACCCCAAGAAGATGTGCTTCGCGAAGGACAGCGGTGATCCCAAATGGCTGACGCGCGACTACCGCAGTCCCTGGAGCGTGTGAGCGCCCGGCACATGACTCTCCGACAAGGCCGGGTCTGCTTTCCCATGCCTGCTGCGCAGTCAAGATGCCCCTGATCTCAGGCAATAGCGCCCCACCTGCCTGTATGCGCCGATTGGCTCTCGCAGGGGGTTTGACTGCGTGCCGGAATAGCACTAGACTGTGAATATCGAAATTTCTCGTGTGGCATTCATAACCTCGAGGAGACACATCATGTTCACAAGGCATCATGACCGCGGCGGGTTTACGCTGATTGAACTGTTGGTCGTTATCGGCATCATCGGCGTCTTGGCGGCAATCCTGCTTCCGGCGCTGGCGCGGGCGCGGGAAGCCGCAAGGCGTTCAAGCTGCGCCAACAATCTGAAGCAGATGGGGATTGTCTTCAAGATGTACACGGGCGAGAGCAGGGACCTGTTCCCCCACATGAAGATGTACGACTGCGCGCATGTCCCGACCATCTGGAACCAGACACCCGACCCCACCACCGTCTATCCGGAGTATCTTACGGACTGGAACGTGCTGATATGTCCCAGCAATGCCTACGGCACGGACGCCCTGGCACAGTACGACCGGGGGCAGACCGGATACAGGGTGGGCACGCTGAACAGTTCAGGCGGGACTGTTTACGCAAACTGGGCTCCAATTGCGGGATACTCCAACAACGGGAAGGTGGAACCCTGCGAAGTCAATGCCATGCCCTATTACTATTACGGCTGGGCATTCCCGTCGCAGATGTGCGCCAACGATGCCGACCGCGCGGCCTTTCTGGAAGAGACGGGCGACATGGCGCGCCGCACAGCCGGCAACCCCGCCTCGGTTGACGCGGATTTCAAGTTCGACACCCCCGTGGGACCGTACACCTCCATCCCCCGGCTGAAGGAGGGGGTGGAACGGTTCTTCATCACCGACATCAACAATCCAGGCGGCAGCGCGCAGGCGCAATCCCAGATCGTCGTCATGCATGACACCGTCAACAACGATCCAAGCCTGTTCAATCATGTGCCGGGCGGCGGCAACGTTCTCTACATGGACGGCCACGTGGATTTCGTCAAATGGAACAACATTTCGGGCGATTTCCCGATGAACAGCACCGGCATTCTCCTTAACGCCCCCGGCCAGGACCGGTAAGTCTGCGGCGAGGAAATTGACAACGCCTGGGGGTATTGCGCACAGGCTTCATTGGCTCAAGAACAGGTGATGTTTCCCCTGTCTTCAAACGGGGCAACTCACCGAATCACGTATAAGAGACTTTGACATGGATAGACAGGATGCACAGAACAGACCAGAGGAATGCGGCGGCTCCGGCCTCTGTGTCCTCTGTACTACTATGCCTCATAATCGTCGCAAGCCGCTGTGATCTTGCACAGTGTGCGGCAGACATTCTTGTCCGCCGTCTCTGCTTCTGGATTCCGGATTCTTTGGCTGCGGCTTTGCTGCTCCAGGTCCTCTGTGTCCTCTGTGTTTCAGTTTGATTGTGAAAAAGGCGTTGTGGTTGAGACGGCCAAGCATCTTCGGGAGAATGAAAGAGGCTGCCAGGTGGCGGCACAAAGAATGTGTCACAAAGTGGGTGCATTTTCCCGTTGTCGTGTAGATCCGTGTATTCCATGGCTACAGGTCTTCTTTGGGTCGCGGCTACCGCCCGCGTTGTGCGTTCTATCGAGAGGATAAGATCATGAATGAACGAACAGACTTCTCAAGACGGAGCTTTCTTGCCATGACTCTTTCATCAGGCGCGGCTTTGTCGGCAGGCACACTGGGTTGCGCGCATCTGGAACACCATGCGCCCCGTGGCTCGCGGATTTCTTTCGTCACGGCGAACCTGGTGGCCCAGGTGACGGGCTACCGGTTTGAACTGGCGCGCTGGGGCGATCAGCACAAGAAGACGGTCGCCGCGACAGACGAGGCGGCCTGGCGTTCCATTTGCGGCGAAATCGCCGCCCATGGATTCCAGGCGGTGGAGATTTGGGAAGCCCATGCGGCGCCCGAAGTAATGGACAAGAAACGCGGCGCCGCCTGGAAGTCCATCATGGAGGATCACGGGCTCAAGGCCGTCGGTTACGGGGGCGGACTGAGCCGCAAGACGCTCGAAATCTGTCAATGGATGGACATTCCGCAAATCAATGGATGGATCGGCGACAACACACCCGAGCAGGCAACGGCTTTATGCAGGGAAATGGGCGTGCGTTTCAACGTGGAGAACCATCCGCAGAAGACCGCCCAGGAGTTGTTCACCGTGGTCGGGGGCGGCAATGACTGGCTGGGGATTTGCATTGACATGGGCTGGCTGGGCACTCAGGGCGTCTCGGGGCCCGAGGTCATCCGCGCCTGCGGACCGCTGGTCCGTCATACCCACGTCAAGGACGTCAAGGCCGCCGGTGCCCACCAGACCTGCATTCTGGGTGGAGGCGTCGCCCAAGTGGCGGGCTGCATTGCCGCATTGAAGGCGGGCGGCTATGCCGGCTGGTATTCATGGGAAGATGAGCCTGAGGACAGAAATCCATTTGACTCGGCGGTTCGCAATCGCCGTTGGATTGAGAAACAACTGGGTTGAAACCCAGTCATAGGTCATTCAGTCGAGGACGGTTTTTGGGGATGGCGGTAGAGCGGCAAAGGCGGGATGACGGAGCTTTTCAGGGAACGCGCGGAGCGCCCAGACATGGGTTTGCACCCCTCACAACGTTATGACAGGCTGATACAGCACTTGGTGGAATGGAGTTCGGCAGTCTTGGCGAAGAACCGGCCAAGGGACAATCGGATCAGGCTCATCAGACGGTGGGTAAACGCCGGGCGTGACAGACAAAGGGCGTCGCGCCCGCAGCAGAACGCGCCCATCGGACGATGGTCCCGCCATGCCTCAAAGACGCTCCGTTGAATCAGGGGCTGCGAGGGACTGCGGTTGTCTGGCAAACGCGGCGAATGTCCAATTCCCCTGAACCTGCAACACAATGACGACAACGGAGTTTGAGGCGCGGGCAGTCAAAGGCTGTCCGGTGCCGCGACCCTGAAAGGGAACACGCATGAATGTGACGGTTGTCTGCAAGTCCACGCTGGAGGTGCTTCCCCCAGTACTGACCGTTATTCACACACTGCGCAAATTGGGCAACGAGGTGTCCGTGATTTGCGGACGGGCGGATGCTTCAACAATAGCCACTCTGCTTGCTGCGGGGGTGCGCGTCGAGGAAGTGTCCGGCCCTGCGGAAAATGGGAGGGGTGCCGTCGCGAAGGCGCGGGAATGGTGGCATTTCAGAACGGCAACATGGAATCTGCTAAAAGAACAAAAGGGTGCGCCGTTGCTGTGGATTGGCAGCGCGGATACGGCCCTTGCTTTGGGGACGCCCCTGTTGAGGGAGCGGTATGTCCTCCAGATCAACGAACTCTACGATCTGTTTCCCCTTTACCGGCATGCGTTGCGCCGTTTTGCACGGGGGGCCCGGCATGTTGTTGTGCCGGACGAGTGCCGCGCCGCAATATTCCGGTATTGGTACGGACTTGAAAGAACGCCCTTCGTGGTTCCAAATCATCCCGCACACATGCCTGAACCAAGTGAAGACGACGACGATGTTCTGCGCGGGCAGGGGGTTGACCTTGGGTTGATCGCCGGACGACGGTTGGTGTTGTATCAATGTCAGAATATTCGCATGAGCCTCATGCCCATTGCAGAAGCCGTGAAACAACTGGGCGGCGGGTATGTGTTGGGTCTGCTGGGCAAGATTCATAACAGGGACATGTACAACCGGCTGAAAGCGGCCTATCCGGAGGTCATACATTTCCCCTATATAGCCGCACCCGGGCACCTGCGCATGACCCGGCATGCGCACGTTGGCATTCTTCTCTACGAACACGAGTCGCTTAACAATATCTTTTGCGCGCCGAACAAAGTATGGGAATACTCGGGGAGCGGTGTGCCCATGATCTGCAATGATTTGCCCATGCTGGCCAACAAGTTGATGTGCCACCACGCCGGGGAGACGTATGAAATCAACGACGTCAAAACAATTGTGGACTCGATCAGGCGCATAGGTGACAATCACGCGGCGTATCAGAAAGGAGCCCATTCCCTATTTGACTCCGTGTCCATGGAAGCGCTGTTGGGGGGCATTCTCAGCGGCGTGGAAGATCGGGAGAAGATGTGAAGCAATATGGGACGCTGTCAAGAATGACCTGTGTTCCGTGCAGGGCACGTGGCGGCGCGAGCGTGGCT
>CAIXUF010001155.1 GCA_903922535.1 Candidatus Hydrogenedentota bacterium | reverse complement strand
TCTCGAAACTGACCATGCAAAGTCACCATGAAGTGGTGAGAATATCACCACCATTTGGGGAATTATCAACACAGCGCCCCTCTTCCCACGACGACCACACCGGTCGTGTTCCTAAACGGCGCCCTTGAAACCGAGAAGACCACGCTTGCCCAGTCCGTCATGAAGACGAACGGCGGGCAATGCTTCGCCGGAGTCGTGCTCTACCTAGGCGATCAAACCCTGTCCTTCGGCGACAGGCTCTGGCTCGTGCCGGTGCAAAAACTGTGGGCATAGTAAGTCGAAACCGGGTCGGCATCGCCACTCAACTCAAGCGCAAGATGGTCTGGACCCCCGTAAGGGAAGTGTTCCCGAAGGACGACAGGCCAATCGCCCGTTGTTCTATGCGCGTCGGCCGGTGTGCGAGGCCTGAGGTCGTAGAAGTATCGGGGAAGCGTTCCCTATTACTCTCTGAACACAGCGAAGCGAAGTGAAGATCTGGCCTTTGACCACGCGCCTGTACAGGGACAAGATCCCTCACTGCGTTGCACTCCGTTCGGGATGACAAAGAAGCGTCGCAACTGTGCATACGCCCCTTTGTGCCGCGAATCGCCGCCGTAGTCGGTCCGGGGCTCGTAATGGCAAGCTCCCAACTGTTGTCTCATTTATGACACACTACACAGAGTGAACGCGATGAACAGAATCGGGATCTTTTTGTCAAGGACATGGAGTAGCCAAATATGCGTACAAGTGCTTTGATCCTTGCCGTCATGATTTGCATGGGTGCTGCACACGCCGACGGGAATTGGCCCGCGTGGCGTGGTCCGACGGCGGACGGAAAAAGCGATGCGGCGGGGTTGCCCCTCCTTTGGTCGGAAACGGAGAACATCGTCTGGAAAACGGGGATCCATGACCTCGGCTATTCCACGCCCGTGGTGTGGGGTGACCAGATTTGGCTCACCACCGCCAAGGAAGACGGAACGACGCTCTATGCGGTCTGCATCGACCTGAATTCGGGCAGGGTCATCCGGGACATCGAGGTGTTTCGCCCGGAGAATCCACCGCATATCAACCCGGCCAACTCGTATGCGACGCCTTCGGCCGTCCTTGAAGAGGGGCGTGTCTATGTTCACTACGGCACCTTTGGCACGGCATGCATAGACAGGTTGTCCGGCGAAATCCTGTGGCGGCGTTCGGATTTGAACTGCGACCACATGCAGGGCCCCGCATCCTCGCCGGTCCTTTTCGAAGATCTGCTCATTCTCACGCTTGAGGGCATAGACAAGCAGTTCATGGCGGCGTTGGACAAGAAGACCGGTGCAACCGTGTGGCTGTATAACCGTCCGGCCGATATATACACCCCGGATACCAAGCCGGTTTTCCGCAAGTCTTTTCAGACGCCTGCGATCATCGACGTCGACGGCAATCCGCAACTGGTGAGCAACGGCGCTTTTTTGGTCACGGGACACGAACCGCGGACCGGCAAGGAAATCTGGCGGGTTCGTTATGGCGTGGACAGCACGATTTCGAGCATTGTGCACGGACATGGATTACTGTTCGTGAACACCGGCGGCCATCCCGGCGAAAGCGAGCTTCTGGCAATTCGCGAGGGTGGCAAAGGTGATGTGATCAATTCGCATGTGGTCTGGAAAATGACCAAGGACACGCCATTTCAGACCTCTCCCGTGCTCGTGGGCGACCTGCTCTATACGGTGACGGACGAAGGCGTTCTGACGTGCATGGAAGCAATGACAGGAAAACCGGTCTGGTCGCAGCGCCTGAAAGGCAAGTTTGGGGCGTCGCCCCTGGCCACCGCCGATCGAATCTATATTTGGAATGCAAAGGGCAAAACAACCGTATTCGCGCCGGGACGGGAATACCGCGAATTGGCGGTCAACCAACTCGACGGCGAATTGTGGACCTCGCCGGCAGTGGCGGGAAAGGCCCTGCTGCTTCGCACGAAGACCCATCTGTACAAGATCGCGCAGCGGGATTAGGTAAAGACTTGTACCGTCCATTGCGCCAGACGCTTCAGGCTGCGCGAAGAAGGACGCTGACATGCCATTTTGCCGTCTGAATCCGCCGATGAAAGAACGCAGCGCGGACAACCGCGAACGGATTCGCGCTGCCTGCCTTCCCGGCCCCGTCTTCGCAGCAATGTGCCTTGTATGGTTCGTCACCGCCCTGGCTGGTGCGCAGACAAGCACCCCGCCGACGCTGCTCTGGACCTATCCGGCGGGCAGCCGGATGTATGCCTCCCCGGTCGTGGCGGATCTCGACGGGAAACCGGGCCTGGAAATTCTCCTGGAGTCCAGCGAAGACCGCAAGCTTGTCTGTCTGGGTGCAAACCGTGAGGAACTTTGGAGCTACAAGGATTTCTCGCTTCGCATCACGGGCACGCCGACGGTGGGTGATTTGGACGGCGGCGGCAAATCGGAGATCGTGGTGACCACACGCACCGATGGTGTCGTTTGCCTGGACTCCGGGGGAGGCGTCCGCTGGAAGGCGCCGGTCGAAGAGGGCATTCCCTGGGGAAACGCCGTGATCGCCGACGCCGACCACGACGGCAAGAACGAAGTCTACTGGATATCGACGTCCGGGCAATTGCAGCGCCGCGCCGGGGACGGAACCCTGGCGTGGGAACGCAGCATGCCGCGACCCGGTCCGGACGGGCCTGTGGCCGTCGGCGATGTCAATGCCGACGGGCAGGACGAGATCGTGTTCGGCGGCGGGCCGAACTCGGTGTTCTGCGTGGATAACAAGGGTCAGGACCTTTGGGCATTCCGGGGCGCCGGCAAGTTCTTCAACGGCCCGGTGATTGCAAACGTGATGGGGACGCCAGCCCCGCAAGTCTTTGCCGCGTCCTGGGACGGCGTGTTCTATTGCCTCGACGGGACCTCTGGCCGGTGCCTGTGGAACCATCGCACGTTTCCATGCCGGATTGACACCACGATTGCCGTGGGCGACATTGACGGCGACGGCTCGCGCGAAGTCTTCTACGCCGACGGCCAGGGGCGCCTCTATTGCCTCAGTAGCCGGGGAGAGGAAAAGCGGTGTTTCACGGCGGGCGACTGGATCGAAAGCGCCCCGGCGCTGGGCGATGTGGATGGGGACGGCGAGATGGAAGTGGTCTTTGGCGCGGCGAACGGCAACGCGTACTGCCTGTCAAGCGGGGGGGCGCTGAAGTGGTCCTTTCCCGCCAGGAAGCGCATCGCGGCGTCGCCAACGCTCTGCGATTGCGACGGGGACGGGCGCGTCGAAATCCTTGTCCCGTCCCACGACGGCAACCTTTATTGTCTGACCTGCGGCGGGCCGTGGAAACCTGAGAAGATGTTGTGGCCCTGCCGGCGTGACGACATTCAACAGACAGCATGCTTGCCAGGCAGATGAAACCCATGAACATGACCGTTACAGGACAAAGGGCTTGCATGTGCCGGATGCTGGCATGCTGCGCAACCGTGCTGGCCGCCGCCACCGGAGGGTGGGCGGAGACCGTGGTGATCTCGGATCACGATCAGGGCGTCCGGGGGACTTGGCAGCAGGACGCGGGGCGCACTGCGGGACCGGCGCTGGTGATTGATGGGCGCGGGAAACAGGTTCGTCTTTCACTGTTCGAGACGCCGCGGCAACTCCCCTCTCCGGACCACTATCGCGCCCAGGCGTGGGTGAAGGCGGAAGGCGGGACATGCCAGCTCGATTTCGTCCTGACCGACGGCCAGGGCCGCGAACGTCTTCGGCGCAAGATGCTCTCGCTGCCTTCCAAGAATCAGGCGCCCTGGAATTACGGCGCCTGTGATGCGGCCCTGGATGAAGCTGTCGAAGGACTGGCCTGCAACATCGAAGTCTTGGCGAACGGTGCGCGGATCTTTCTCGATGGCGTGAAGGTGTCCACGGCGGAATCCATCCTGCCCAACGGCGACTTTCAGTTTACTGATCCCCCGGCAAGCGGCGAAAAGGAATGTACCACGCCCCGCGGCTGGCGGCGGCTTATTTCGTCCGAGGATGGGGATGCGCAGGCAGACGCTTCCTTTGTGGTGGAGGGAGACACCGGCCACCGAGACCTCGTGGTGAACAAGGGCGAAGGCACGTTCTG